>NZ_JCAKMZ010000006.1:0-117458 GCF_059515865.1 Acinetobacter sp. CY73
CGGAGTATTTTTCTGTGTTGGTTGGAGTATTTGTTAAAGGGCTTACAGGAAAAGGATATTCAGACTAAAAATTATTTGCTGATTCTCGATAATGCCTCAATTCATAAAGGTCAAGCGATTGATGATTTAGCAGCAAAATATAAGACAAGAATCGTTTATCTACCTGCGTATAGTCCCGACCTCAATCCTATTGAAAAAGCATGGTCTGTCTTAAAAAGTAAAGTCAGGCACATCATTGCTCAGAACAATAAAACCATTCAGGAAGCTCTGGATATCGTATTTAAGATGATGTAGCTTATGTTTCATATTTGGCTATATATTGGAATTCATTCCAAGGAGTGTATTTATGCCGCATGTGGTTATTATCGGTTCAGGGATTACAGGTGTTACATCTGCCTATGAGCTGTCTCAACTGGGTTACCAAGTCACTGTCATTGATCGTCATCTATTCCCAGCGATGGAAACCTCCTTCGCGAATGGTGGGCAACTGTCCGCCTGCAACGCAGAAGTTTGGAATCAGAAATCGACTGTTTTAAAAGGCATTAAGTGGATGGCGCAAAAAAATGCACCATTACTGTTAAATCCATCTTTTAGTGTGCATAAATATGCATGGTTGATGGAGTTCCTGGGCAATATTAAACATTATGAAACGAATACCCATGAAACAGTGCGTTTGGCACTCTTGGCGCGTAAACGCTTATTTGATATTGCTGAACAAGAACATATCGATTTTGATTTGGAGAAAAGAGGAATCTTACATTTCTATCACTCAGAACAAGATTATATCTTTGCAACCCGTGTCAACGATCTGTTGTGTCATGGTGGCTTAGAGCGTCATGCCGTGACCTTAGATGAAATTCGAAAAATTGAGCCAAGTCTTACTGGGAATTATTATGGCGGATTCTATTGTCCGGGAGATGCCACAGGTGATATTCATAAATTTACAACGGGTTTGGCAGATGTCACCCAAAAAAATGGGGTCAATTACTTGTTTGGTATGGAAGTCATAGATGTTGAGCATACACCAAACAAGGTTTTCATTAAGTATCATCAAAGTACTGAAAATATGTTGCAAAACTCTGCTGTGGTTGAACATTTAGAAGTCGATGCTGTATTGGTTTGCGCTGGGGTAGGCAGTTATCAACTGGCGAATCAGCTGGGTGATCGGGTCAATGTTTATCCCGTAAAAGGATATTCAATTACAGTACAGTTGGAGGATCAGCACAGTATCGAAAATGCCCCTTGGGTCAGTCTGCTAGATGAAAGCGCCAAAATTGTAACGTCTAGATTAGGCGTTGACCGTTTGCGTATCGCAGGAACGGCAGAGTTCAATGGCTATAACCGTGATATTCGCTCAGACCGTATTCAACCATTAATTGATTGGACCAATAAGAACTTTAATATATCGACAGAATATTGTGTGTCATGGGCAGGACTTAGACCGATGATGCCGAATATGATGCCAGTCGTGCGTCGAGGCAAGCGGGAGCGAGTATTTTACAACACCGGGCATGGTCATTTGGGTTGGACTTTATCAGCCGCGACAGCCGCAATGATTAGTCAAGAAATTGCGACTGCTTATCCTATATAGGTCATCATTGCAATGTAAATGACCAATAGCTTGTTAAAAAGGCATCATGATGATGCCTTTTATGCTTTATTTAGTGCGATGATGCTTTTGAATTAGAGAACTGTAAAAATCTCTTCTTCCTTCAATCGTGATTTCGGCAATTTTGCATTGAAGTCATTTTCGCTTCGATAGCCTAAGGCTAGTAATACAGACGGAATTAAGCCTTTTTCGAATAATCCTAATTCCTCTGAAATGATTTCTTCATTGAAGCCACCAATGGGTGTGGCATCAATACCTTCAATACCAGCAGCCAATAAGATTTGACCTAAGGCAATAAAGGTTTGGTTTTCAGCCCAGCGTTGAATATCACCTTTTTCATTGCGATAAAAATCCACATAACCTGTTCTGGCATCTTGTTGAGCTTGTTTGGCAGTTTCATCTTTAAAGCGCCCACTTAGCTCATCTTGCTGAATTAGATTGTCCAAATGTTGTTCCGTAATATCAGCTTTGGTGCAGAACAAAATACTATGTGACGAATCTAAAATTTTAGGGGCATTGTAAGCATATTTGCCGACGAGTGATTTCGCGATGCGTTGTTTGGCTTGATTATTTTCTATAATAAAAAAATGCCAAGGCTGAATATTGATCGAAGATGGAGTAAGGCGAAGAATCTGAATGAGGCGATCAAATTGTTCTTGAGGAATTTTTTTTGAAGGATCGTATGCTTTTGTGGTGTAACGTGATTTAGAAATATTCAACAAATCCATGGTGATAATCTCAAGAAGAATGAGATTGATTTTACTGCATTATAAATGGCTTGCAATCAATAAGATTCAATATCGATATTCAATTTCTGTAGTCAAATGTTGTAATTAATTTTATGGGTAGATTGAGAAAGAATGAAGCCAAAAGATGGCCTCATTCTTACGACCTGATGGATTAGTACGCGTATTTTAAATCTGTGTATTGCTTCATCGCGGTTTGTACATTTTTGCTAATAAATTCTTGAATTTCTTCTGGAGTTAAAAGTTTACCCTGATTGGTAATCGCATTTTCCATCGGTGGTTTGCCTTCAGACGTTAAACGATAAACAAAATTGGTTTGAATTTTAAAATTAGATTCGGTTTTAATGATGCTGGTCACATAGCGATATTTATGTTCGAAATTATGGTCTGTGTGAGAAAAAATAAATTGATCAAAGAGTTGTAGTGCCTTGCCATCTTCTAGTGCTTTAAGCTCATCAACAATTGAACTCTCAAACTGTACGCCAAATTTTTCAGAAATGGGTTTACCATCGATCAGCAATGAAACTTTGTGGTCATCGTGGTTTTCAATAGTAATGTTGTTGAATTGAGACATAGCGTTCTCTGAAAATAAAAACTTCTGCAGTATGAACTGTGATCCGAAGATTTTAAAGCTCACAAAATGAGATTGATTAAATGCAATACAACTAGATTTGCAGATTGTCATGAAAAATGATGATAATTTTTGAGTTATAATATTCTCTAAACCTTCAAATATATAAATAGAATCTATGAAAAATATATTTATTTTATTTTTACTGTTCTTCAGTAGTTACACTCAGTCAAATGAACCTTCTCTTAATATTAACGAGGTTGAAGCGATGTTTTTAAATCGTGATAAAAATGTCAATGTGCTGGCATATAGTTCTAAAATTACGAATAAAGGTGAGGTATTTCAACAGATCGCGATTAGAAATAGGGATTTGGATAAAGGGCTGTCATTAGCATATAGCGTATATGAAAAGAATAAAAATAAGGATAAAACTGAGTATTCTAAAATTCAAAATTTTGCGAATTGTAAAACTTATAGCATGCTTTCGACGCGGACCAATTATAATGAAAAGGGCGGTTTTTTATTTAAACATAACCAAATTAATAAGTTAGCCTCAGATCATGATGTGGATTTCATTAAAAGAGGATGCCTGAATAGAAAGCTAAAAATTGAATAAATTTAAATTGAGGACATTGAATTAGTTTGATAAGAGGCAGTTTATGAGCTCAAATTTACCATGTTGATTAAATTCAAGAATCATTGCCTCCTGAGTACTTTCACGCCAATCACCGAGTACAATTCTCTTTTTTCCATGCACATCGTGAATCTCAGGACGATGCGTGTGACCATGGATCAAAATATCCGCATCATGAAGCGCATTTTCAACTGCATGTTGGTTTACATCCATGATGTCATAACTTTTCATTTGATTGGCTTGCTGACTTTTTTGTCGAAAACCATTGGCTAATGACTTGCGGAAAGAGAGAGGGGTGCGTTTGAGTAAACCCAATATAAACGGGTTCCGAATCACTTTGCGAAATCTTTGATAAGCAATGTCGTCGGTACAGAGCATATCACCATGTTCAATTCGAACTTTTAAATTGGCGATTGTTAAATAATCGACATCTGGAATCGATTGACCACCAAAGCGATTCAAAAATTTTTGTCCCAATACAAAATCACGATTGCCTACTTGGAAAAATATATGATTGCCAAACTGAGTAAATAACTGAAGTGAATTAACGATTTCATCTAGCCAATCTGAAGCGTCATCATCTCCGATCCATGCATTGAACCAATCACCAAGGATATAGAGCTGAGTGTTGCTGTTTTTATATTGTTCTAATAAATCTAAAAACCCCCGAACAAGTCGAGGGTGATCAGGTGACAAATGTAAATCTGAAATAAACAGATAGGTCACTTTTTTTCCTTTTTGAAATCGCTCCCAGCCTCCCTTTACGAAAGGGAGGAGAACCTAATTTTAAAAGAGGTTATTCCTTCCTTTATTAAAGGACTTGCGTAGCAGTGCTACTCAGGGAGGATTTACAATTATTCAGCAATAATTTTAGCAGATTCAATGACAACGTTTTCTAAAGGAACGTCAGCGTGATAGCCACGGTTACCAGTACGCACACCTTTAATTTCGTTCACAACTTCCATACCTTCAGTCACTTTACCAAATACTGCATAGCCCCAACCTTGTGCTGTTTTACCAGAATGGTTAAGGAAACCGTTGTTACCAACGTTGATAAAGAATTGAGCAGAAGCAGAGTGAGGTGCTTGAGTACGCGCCATAGCGATAGTACCCAAATCATTGGTTAAACCGTTGTCGGCTTCGTTTTCGATAGAATCACGCGTTGCTTTTTCTTTGAAGTTTTCATCCATGCCACCGCCTTGGATCATGAAACCGTCAATAACACGGTGGAAGATAACGCCATCATAAAAACCATCACGAACGTATTCTAAAAAGTTAGCAACAGTTTTAGGTGCTTTTTCAGAGTTAAGTTCAAGAACAATACGTCCTTTATTGGTGTTTAATTCGACTTGAGGAAAACTCATTCTATAATCTCCTGATCATGGACAAAAAAGCCATGGGTTTGTGGTTGAGAGAAGCATAAGCAAACTGTAAACTACAAGGCAAGCAAAAACGTTACTTTCTTTGTTAATAAACAAAAATTAGCGTTTTAATTATCCTATTTTATCTTATAGAAGTGATTTATCAACTATGAAGCCAAATGATGTTGTTTCATCCCTGCCAAATAACCCGACAACACAAAATCAATCTGTCGATGCTGCGCAGCAAGAACAACAGCCGGGCTTAGACTTTGTACGTCAAGTTATTACAGATGATCTAGCTGCAGGTCGTACACAACAAGTTGTGACGCGGTTCCCACCTGAACCTAATGGCTATTTACATATTGGTCATGTCAAAGCGATTTGCTTAAACTTTGGTATCGCAGATGAATACCAAGGCTTATGTAACTTGCGTTTTGATGACACCAATCCAGATGCAGAAGAACAAGAATATGTCGATGGTATTGCCAATGATGTGAAATGGTTAGGTTTTAACTGGAATGGCGAAACACGCTACGCATCGAGTTATTTTGACCAATTGTACACATGGGCGGTACAACTGATTCAACAAGGGGATGCGTACGTTGATTTACAATCTCCTGAAGAAATCAAATTGAACCGCGGTAACTTTGTAGAACCCGGTAAAAATTCACCACAGCGTGATGTCACTGTGGAAGAAAATTTAGCCCGCTTCGAGCAAATGCGTAATGGTGAGTTGGGTGAAGGGCAAGCAGTACTTCGCGCCAAAATTGATATGACGTCTCCAAACGTCCATATGCGTGATCCAATCATGTATCGTATTTTGCATTCTGAACATCATCAGACAGGCGATACTTGGAAAATCTATCCAATGTATGACTACGCACATCCATTGTCGGATGCGATTGAAGGTGTGACGCATTCACTGTGTACCTTAGAGTTCGTTGATCATCGTCCATTTTATGATTGGGTGGTTGAGAAAGTTAAATCTCCATCAGTACCACGTCAGTACGAATCAAGCCGTTTGAATATTGATTACACCATTACCTCTAAGCGTAAATTACGTAAATTGGTTGAAGGTGGCTATGTGAATGGTTGGGACGACCCACGTATGCCAACAGTTGTCGGTATGCGCCGTCGTGGCTTTACGCCAGAAGGTTTACGTGATTTTTGTAAACGCGTCGGTGTAACAAAGGTGGATGGTAGTATTGTTGATGTGGCAATGCTTGAGTTCTGTATTCGTCAGTCTTTGGAAAACACGGCAGCTCGTGGTATGGCGGTGTTAAATCCACTTAAAGTGACTTTGACCAATCTGCCTGAAGATATGGATTTAACCCATTCACGTCATCCAAACGTGGACATGGGCGAACGTATTATTCCATTGACCCAAGAAATCTATATTGATCGTAAAGATTTTGAAGAAATTGCACCGAAAGGCTTTAAACGCTTAATTCCAGAAGGTGAAGTGCGTTTACGTCATGCTTATGTGATTAAGTGCGATGAGGTGATTAAAGATGCTAATGGTGAAGTGGTTGAGCTGAAATGTTCAATCGATCCTGATACTTTAGGAAGAAATCCTGAAGGTCGTAAGGTCAAAGGCGTAATTCATTGGGTTTCAGCGACTAAAGGTGTCGAAGCAGAAGTGCGTATCTACGATCGTTTATTTAATGTCGCTGCGCCGGATGCTGACGATGATTTCTTACAACACTTGAACCCTGAATCTTTAAAAGTTGTTCAGGCAGTGATTGAGCCTGCATTAGCTCAAGCTCAACCTGAAGATCGTTTCCAGTTTGAACGTGAAGGGTACTTTGTTGCAGATCAGCATGATCATAAAGCAGAGAAACCGGTGTTTAACCGTATTCTAGATTTGAAAGATAGTTTTAAACCAGCGAAGTAAGTTTTAAACAGTTACATTGTCCAGAACCTCATCTTAGGATGGGGTTTTTTAAAATCTGATTTTTATACAATCCGATGCTTAGAAAGTAAATTTATGTAAATTAATTTTCTTGATTCATGTGAATATTCATTTTATTTTTTTAATTATGACACATCAATGACAACTAAGTCTTAGGGATTAAAGGATTTTATATTGCTTGTTAGGCATATTTAAATGATATTGTAGATCATTTAAATTGTTTAAAAACAGTAATTTGAGTTGACAATAGCGTCATCAGGACGCATATTGAAGTTGAACCGAAAGGTTTATTTTGAAACTATGTTTTCCTCGAAACCCTGCTTAAGCGGGGCTTTTTTTTGCAAATTTTTTAATTGTCTTTGTTTGAGTGCAACATAAACAGGTTTATTCAGTTTCTTTTGATCATTCAATTTTTTCTTAATATAAAACACCAGTGCAAAACAAGTTGTTGCTAGTGTGAGGAATAAGCTATTTAAATAGCTGACCAAAGAACTGATATAACCAATAGTGGTTAAACGGTTCATCATCTTAATCACTTGGGGACTAGATTCTACGCCTGTAATTGCCCAGCTACACAAGTGCTCACAATTATTAATAATCAGATGATAGTTATTTTCATGCATTCGGGAACGCATACGTCTAACCACAAGGCGGCCTTTATATTTGGGTGAATCATAATGTCTGACTGTGATTTTGCGGTTGCGAGCGAATTGTTGAATTGAAGTGATTTCAATGGGATGTTTTTTAAATAAATGTGCAAATCCTGAGTAGTGGATCACTCGTCCTTTACCTGCATAGATACCATGATGGCTATAGCCAAAATGATTGACAATTAAGTGATTGCCGACTCTAAACTTAGTGACGTGTTTGGATTGCATATTTGATTCCAATAAAGAGGGATTGCATAGTTTTATTGAAAAGTGAGTGTTGATTATAACAAATATATAAGCAGGATGATTCAAGAGAAGTGATTTCAGATTGGATGAAGGCTTATTAATTTCTTAAGACTGCTAAAGACAAAAAGGTATATTTGTCAATCTAAAAATTAAAATATAAATTTGTCCGAGATCGCTTTTAAATAATCAGATCAGGGTTATTGATCAGCTAGGTCTAAAAAGGAATTTTGCATTTTACAGGTTTCAATCGCTTGTTCTTTTGACATGCCTTTAATCTGGGCAATAAATTCATCTTTTTGAGCTTTCATTGCATCTTTAGGTATTCCACTGTCAATTGCCATTTTTTCGATCTTTTCCCAAGAGCTCTCACATTCAGATGGCATTTGACTACATGCACTTAAAATAAGTCCTGAAGTTAAAATTAAAACTAATAAATGTTCTTTCATAGTTATTCCTTAACGTTATAGTTATTTCCACATATGTATTTAAATATTTAATTTCTAAAGTAATTAATGAATGGTGACAATTTTCTCAATCATTTATAAAAAGAATAGCAATAAAAAAGCACTTATGAATAAGTGCTTTTTTAATTCAGTGACGACTTTGCAATTACTGAATAGGTGGTTTGGGTTGGATCAATGTCAATAAATCTTTACGATTATATCCTCTAGACATTAAAACTTTCTTGATCCCGAAAATCACATCTTCATCGGTCGCTTTTTGCAAAGCTGCAATGAGTTGATCATTCGTTTTACAAGAACAATCATTTTCAACACAAGCAATCTGATTTTTATGTTCATTTTGCTGTGGTGTGTTTAAAAACAACTTTTGCCAAAAACTCATATAGAGCCTTCACATACAACCTAACATAGAGTGAAATATAGCCAATCTAAAATATAAAACAAGTACCAAAATGTGCTGTGCGTCTCATTTCAACAGTTATTATTTCGATAACAAATATGAAGATAAACGAAATTATGACAATTTAATGACTTGATATTTTGTAGCTTATTGATTTTTCATTAGTAAATTTTATCGTATAAAAAAGCTACAAAATTATAGCTTTTTAAGTTAGGAAATAAATTGTTTAAATTTTAACTAATAAAACACCTGATTCCACATGATGGGTATAAGGGAATTGGTCAAACATCGCAAACTTTTCAATGCGGTGAGTTTGACTAAGTGTTTTGAGATTGTCATGTAGAGTATCTGGATTACATGAGATATAAATGATTTTCTCAAAACCTTGTAATAACTTTAAAGTATCCTCATCGATTCCTGCACGAGGTGGATCTACAAACACCGTTTCAAAGTCATAAGATTGGATATTAATGTCTGCTTCTTGTAAGCGTCTAAATTCGCGTTCAGCATTATAAGCTTGGGTAAACTCTTCAGCAGATAGACGTGCGACTTGAATATTGTCGATATTGTTTTGTTCAATATTCCATTGTGCAGCATACACAGAAGATTTTGCCAGTTCAGTTGCAAGTACGCGATTGAACTTCAAAGACAGAGGAAGGGTAAAGTTACCATTTCCACAGTAAAGTTCTAAAAGGTCTTTGTCCGATTTTTCTATGCTTGAACATGCCCATTCGAGCATCTTTTGACAGACCACAGCATTGGGCTGAGTAAAACTACTTTCGATTTGTTTGTATTTAAATGTACGATCAAAAACTTTGAGTTCTTCAACAACGAACTCGTCACTTAAAATCACTTTTTGACCGCGACTGCGACCAATCACTTTAATATTGAGTTTTTCAGCTAAGGTTTTAACCGCAATCTCCCAATCTTCTTTCAGTGTTGAGCGATAGATCATTGAAACCAGCATTTCGCCTTTTAAAGTGCTGAGAAAATGCACTTCAAATAATCGCTTGGACAGAATCTCTTGAGATTTCAGCTCTTCAAGCAAAATAGGCATTAAATCATTAATGCTTTTATCTGCGATTGGGAACTCATCTATACGAACAACGGTTTTGTGTTGTCCATCTTGGCTACGTTCAAACATTGCATAGAACATATCGTCTTCAGTATGCCAAATACGAAATTCTGCACGCATACGGAAGTTCATTTCAGGAGACGCAAATACCTCTAATTCAGGCGGATTATATTCGGCAAATTGTGAACGAATGCGATCAATTTTGGCATCAAGCTGTTGTTGGTAAGATGAATTCATAAAATAAAAAAACTAGCACAGAGCAGAGGCGATGGTATCAAAGATTAGCCATTTTTTCTGCATAAACTTAGCTTGAATTGAGTTTAGAATTATCTTTTGGTGAGATGTTCAACTAAATATTCAATGAACACACGCACTGCTGGGAGCAAGCCACGTCTTGATGGGTAAACTGCATGGAAAATACCATGCGGCGCTTTCCACTCTGGGAGAACTTTGACTAATTTCCCTGAGGCCACATAATCTTCTACGATATTGTCTGGTAATAATGAGATACCACAATTTTGAGATGCTAAATCTGCCAGCATCATCAGGTCTGAACCCATCAGAACAGGATTAATTTTCACTTTAATCGTTTGATTATTCTCGCCATTTAGAACCATCTGTTGATCAGTGAGTTCATCGACCATACTCAGGATGCGATGTTGAGTCAGATCTTCAGGTGTATTTAGCATACCAAATTCATTTAAATAGGCTTGGCTCGCGAATAAATGCTGTTCAATATTTTCAAACTTACGAACGATTAGGCTCGGATCATCATCCAAACTCGAACGTACACGAAGCGCAACATCAATCCCTTCATTGATAATGTCGACACGTCGATTACTCACGATCAATTGAACTTTAATCTCAGGATAAAGCTTTAAAAAATCGGGCAATACTTTCGCCATTTCACTTTGTGCAATGGTAACAGGTAGGCTAACTTTGATTAAACCACGCGGTTGTTCACTCAAGTGATCGACTAGATCATGTGCAGACTGCGCAGCATTCATCATGACTTTAGCATGTCTATAAATATTCATGCCGATATCGGTAACGGCAAAGTGTCTTGAGCTACGTTGAATCAATCGAACGCCTAGGCTTTCTTCTAGATTATAGACACGACGGCTGAGTTTTGACTTGGGAATATCTGTAGCACGTTCAGCTGCACTAAAGCCACCGTGTTCTACAACAAGCGCATAGCAATAAAAATCATCTAAGTCCGACAGCATTTCCCCATTCCATTGTTGCAACGATTTGGCTATTAAATGAAATATTGTCGCATGAGGTCAATATAAAGTTTGTTTTTAAATTCATATTTCTAGATTTGTTTACAGCTCTATCAGTTCTTGTATTAAATATTAGATCATTCAAATTAAAATCTATTTATTACTACTCTATGACAAGGGGAGTCGCTAAAATATCAAGCATTTTATTGATCATTTTAAAGTCCTGAATATGTCCTTTCAACTTGTCGAAGTTCAAACACCTCATGAAAATTTACTTTGCCCACACTGTCAGCGTGCTGTGTTGGATTGGGATCTAGAGCAATATATTCAGCCATGCGAACATACTTTATTTATTGCGATGGATTTAGGTTTTGAATATATCTCAGATGAGTTTGAGTCGACCATGCAAAAAACCGTCGATGAAATTCATGCCAATGATGAAATGATCAAGGTTATTGATGAAATCAAACAATCAACGTATTCTTCATTTTTGATTTATAAAGCTGATTTAGGTGTTGACGGTTATTATCGTTATACCGGTTTTAGTCAATGCGATTATCATTATTAAAACTTATTAAAAAAGCTTGATCGTTATTTCTATGGATCAAGCTTTTTTGTATTGTAATTTCAAAAGTGAAATTAATACTCAATTAACCAATCTGAATCTCAGTCTTGGGATGGCTTAAACGACTTTTCTTTGGTGTTGCAATCAAATAGGCAAGGGTTAAAGGTCCTAATCGTCCTGTAAACATGAGCAGCATGAGAATCATTAAGCTCATCGGCTGTAAGTCTGCTGTGATCCCACGCGATAACCCTACCGTACAAGCAGCTGATACTGCCTCAAACATGAGATCCAAAAAGCTTTTTTTCGGTTCTAAGATCAATAAACTAAAGAAACCTATAAAGATGAGCATTGAAGTAATCGAGACGACTGCGAAAGCTTTATAGGTAGTTGTGGCAGGGATGGAATGCTTGAAGACGCGTAATTCATCAGAACGTCTTAAGAAGGTTATTACACTTAAAACCATAATAATAAAAGTACCGACTTTAATACCACCTGCAGTACTCAGTGATCCACCCCCAATAAACATGAGTAACATCGTGACTAAGGTTGCAGGATCACTCATATTGTTCATTTCAATACTATTAAATCCTGAAGATCGTGGCACAGTGGCATGAAACCATGCATTTAAAGCTTGATCACCAAGGGACATGGGTGCAAGTGTTAGCGGATTACTGGCTTCAATACTCCATAACACGATAAAAGCAAATACGTTAATGCCTGCGATTGTTGATAGAATAAGTTTGCTGTTTGTGGAAAGCTTTTTCCAAGATTGAGAGCGCTTAATATCCATGAGAACTAAGAAACCGATCCCACCAATAATATAAAGTAGACTAATGGTGAGCGTCACCATATATTGCCCTGAAAAGCTCATTAAACTATTGGGAAAGAGTGAGAATCCACCATTATTAAAAGCTGAAACACTATAAAAAGCAGCATAGAACAGCGCTTGCTTAAACTCGTAAGTCGGCATCCACGCAATGGTTAAAATGATTGTTCCTATACCTTCGAAAAATAAGGAATAGAGCAGTACGCCTTTCATGGTAAATGTGGCATTGGCTAGGCTGGTTTGCCCGATGGTTTCTTGTGCCATCACTTGTTGTTTTAAACCGATTTTTGTAGACAGGCTAAGCGCAGCGAGAATCGCAAAGGTCATAAATCCTAAGCCACCACACTGAATTAACAGCATGATAATAAACTGTCCGAGTGTGGTATAGGCTTCACCGATATTGACGACAGACAATCCCGTAATGGTGACGGCAGATGTGGCTGTGAAGATTGCATCTAACCAACTGATGTCGCCATGATGTGAAAATGGCAATTTAAGTAAAAGAGATCCGATAATAATGAAGCTCAGAAAGCCCAGTGCCAATAAGCTTGGCGGGCTGAGATTGATACTATTGCTTTGTTTATTGACCAATCCCGCATAGAACTTCATCATTTTTGTTTAAATCTCGATGAAAGTTTACGCAATCGATCGACAGGGCCTTCGATAATTAAAATATCATCCGCTTGTAGTAACAGACCAGGGGCAACATCATAAATAATATGCGTACCGCGTTGTAGTAATAAGGGGTTAACACCATCGGTTTGATCGACAATTTCTTTAAATTCTATGCCTTTTAAATGTTCTTCAACTTCAATTTTAACAATAAAATGGTCATCGTTGAGTGCCATATATCGCCGCACCATAGGATAGCTTAAGGACTGTGCAATACGAATGCCCATATCTTCTTCTGGGTGGATAATTTGTTCAATCCCAAGATGCGACAGAATCATGTGATGTGACTTAGACTTAGCTTTGGCTAGAATTTTTTCTACGCCTAAATTTTTTAAATGTAGGACACATAAAATGCTGGCTTCAATATCATCACCGATAGCCACTACAACAGCATCACAATTTTGAACATTCAGTTCTTGCAAAACGTGCTCATCCGTCGCATCCGCAATCACTGCGTGGCTGATTTGTTCCGAGATATTTTCAACGAATTTTTTCTCAGTATCGATGCCGATAACATCATGTTTTAATTGAGTTAGCTCTAGGGCTACAGTTGCTCCGAAGCTACCTAAACCAATAACTGCAAACAGGGCCATAACTAAAATATTCCTGAGCTAAATTCGAGGTGAGTTTATATTTTGTCGTGATTTTATATTTTTGGCTGATAATTTGATAGATTGAGCACTGACTTTTATAAATTAAAAATCAATATAGAGAAGATCATCATGTCACAACACATTTACAGCGTATTACAATCCCTTATTCCTGAACTAAAACAACCTTTAGAGAGCCAACAGGATGACTTTGATTATTTCCGAGATTGGCTCAATCAAGATGCTGAATATTTACATTATATTGAGCTTCAAGAGTATTTTGATAATGGTATTGATGAAAATTACTATTTTAAAAAATTTAATGTCAATACACAGCAATTGAACAAGGACATTGATCAGCAACTTTCGAATTTATTTGAACAAAGTGAAGAGGGCTTTGGTGGAGATTCATTTGATCAAGAAATGGATCTCATGGAGCAAACAGAAACCATCCTTTTTGATAATATTAAAAAAGTTGCAGATGAGCATCAATTGTCTTTATTGGTTGTATATCGTGAGAATCCCTACTGGCTACTCTTACCTAGCCAAAATCAGCAACAACTTGAGATGATCGTCCAAGAATTCAATCAAGCTTTTAATGATGATGGAGATCTCAATATGGCGATTTATGAGTAATTTCGCCATAAAAAAAAGAGCTTCGAAGACGAAGCTCTTTTAAAATAATCGTGATGATTTATTTTAGGAAACGCTGATAACCCAAATTATTGGTAATTTCATCATATGGATAAGTAATATTTTCTAAAGTCTGAATCAGACCATCTGGATTTTGCTGAGCATCCGTCGCTTCTAAACCGACAAGTACACGACCTTCGGCAGCACCATGGTTACGGTAATGGAAGAGGGTAATATTATGTGTTGGGCCAAGGCGTTCTAAGAAAGTCAGTAAAGCTCCTGGACGTTCAGGGAACTCCACACGGAACAAGCGCTCATTTTCAATATCCGCATGACCACCAATCAAATAACGAATATGGAGTTTTGCGACTTCATCATCAGATAAATCATCGACATCATAATGGAATTTTAACGTATCAAAAATTTCATGACGTTCTTTTTCGCCACCTTTTAAGCTGATGCCGACAAAGACTTGCGCTGCTGAAGAATGACTTGCACGGTAATTAAACTCAGTAATGTTGCGACCTTGTAAGGCACGGCAGAAGTTTAGGAAAGAGCCTTTTTCTTCAGGAATCGTTACCGCAAAAATTGCTTCCTTACGTTCACCAAGTTCTGTCCGTTCAGCAATATAGCGAAGACGGTCAAAATTCATATTGGCGCCGCAGACAATTGACACAAGATTTTTATTTTCCAAACCGTGTTCAGCGACGTATTTTTTAATTCCAGCAAGTGCCATTGCCCCTGAAGGTTCTACGATGCTACGGCATTCGTCATACGTGTCTTTAATTGCAGCACAGATTTCATCCGTATTCACCAAGACCACATCACGTTCAACGATCGGGCCTGAATTGTCAGATTTCATTAATTGAATCACTTCAAATGGTTTTTCACCGATTTGAGCAACAGCTGTACCATCGGCAAATAAGCCAACAGAAGGGAGGACAACACGTTCACCCGATTCAAAAGCCGCTTTTAAACATGCAGATTCATCATATTCAACAGGAATCACTTTGACATGTGGTGCAACATCACCAAGGTAGGCAGCAACACCACCAATCAAACCACCACCACCTACAGCCACGAAGACATAATCCACATCACGCCATTGACGTAAAATTTCATTGCCGATTGTACCTTGGCCCGCCATGACCAATTCATCGTCATAAGGAGGAATAAAAGTCATGCCTTCATCTTTGGCACGTTGAATCGCGTATTTATTGGCAACATCAAAAGAGTCGCCGTGTAGTACAACTTCACCACCTAAACGCCTTACGGCCTGAACTTTAATGTCAGGCGTGGTTTTAGGCATCACAATAATCGCGCGAATTCCTAGTTTTTGACCAGACAATGCCACGCCTTGGGCATGGTTACCTGCTGAAGCTGTAATTACACCACGTTCTAGTTGAGATTTTGGCAGTTGGCTAATACGGTTATAGGCGCCGCGTAGCTTAAAAGAAAAGACAGGTTGTAAATCTTCGCGTTTAAAGCGAATGTTATTATTAAGCTTTTCACTAATTCGTGGCGCTGCTTCGAGTGGAGTTTCGATTGCAACATCGTAGACTGTTGCTTGTAATATTTGTCGAACCAAACGAGACAGCATGTTAATTTTCCATCTAACAGTTTAAAATAGGGCTTTATTGTAACAAACCCCTGTGCATTTGGGCTGTAAAATCAGCATCAAATGTCAAAAAATAGTTGAGCCAAGTTATGAGTCTGTATGCAACCCAAGATGAAAAGAAACAAGCTGCTGCACAAGCTGCTTTAAAACACTTGCCTAAAGGCGGTATTTTGGGTGTTGGTACAGGAAGTACTGTTAACTTCCTAATTGAATTATTACCTGAGCTTCAACTTGAAGCAGCTGTAGCAAGTTCAGAAGCGACAGCGCAACGCCTTAAAAAATTAGGCATTGAAGTTGTGGATATGAACCATGTTGGCGGTTTAGATGCTTATGTTGATGGTGCTGATGAAATCGATCGTCATATGCACATGATCAAAGGTGGTGGTGCAGCATTAACACGTGAAAAAATTGTGGCATCGATTGCGAAGAAATTCATTTGTATCGTCGATGATTCTAAGTGGGTCGATCAATTGGGTCGTGGCTTTGCACTTCCAGTTGAAGTGATTCCAATGGCACGTTCTGCTGTAGCACGTAAAATTGTGTCTATGGGGGGTGATCCTGCGTATCGTGAAGGCGTGGTGACAGACAACGGTAACGTCATCTTAGATGTTCATAACTTGAATATATTAAATGCTTTACAGCTTGAAAAAGATATCAATGACATTCCAGGTGTGGTGTGTAACGGTATTTTTGCAATCAATAAAGCGGATGTAGCTGTGGTGGCAACTGACAATGGCATTGAAGAGCGTACTGCAATCTAATTCATATAAATAGTCATTTGACACTTTAAAACCTCCTTTTTGTAAAGGAGGTTTTTCAACCATAAGAATAGATTGAAAAAATAGGATTTTGAAAAATAATACGATGACTTTAGCAGACCTTCCTGAAATCCAAATCGTTCGTAATGTTCGATCTACCCGTTTAAGACTGCGAGTCGAACCGCATCAGATTCGCTTAACTGCTCCTGTATTTTGTACCAAATCCCAAATTCAGAAGTTTATAGATCAGTCTGAAAGTTGGTTGCTTGAAACATGGAATAAACAACAAAGTCGGGTAATTCAGAAGAGTGAGCCGAGAGTACTTCCGACTGAGTTAAAACTATTTAATCAAAATGTACCTTTACAGATTTCTTATACGACGCAAAAACAAAATTTTATCTTAGACATAGATGCATTACATTTGTCAGTTTCAGATCGACAACCTGAAGTTTATTTAAAAGCTTTTGTCATACAGTATGCCAAAGATTATTTGCCCAATTATTTAAGTCAGATTGCTCAGGAGTGTCATTTACCTTATGGAAAATGTTCGATTCGGCAGCCGAAGACACGTTGGGGGAGTTGTACCTCTAAGCATGACATTATGTTGAATAGTGGTTTAGTGCTTTTCCCTAAAGAAATCACGCGATACGTTGCTGTACATGAGTTGGCACATACGAAGCATTTTGACCATAGTCAGCGCTTTTGGATTGAAGTTGAAAAGCATGATGTGAATTATCAACAGCATCGAAAAATATTAAAAACAAGTTCGATGCCGTGGTGGTGGACGAAAAAATAAACATAAATATTGTGAGAAGAAAAATTGAATAATAAAAATAAGGAATATGTTGAAGATGAAAACAGCGGACTTAAATTGTCAGATCTTATAAAATTTTTTGGTTTTATTGTTTTTTTCCAAACAATGATTTTGTCTGGCTGTATTTTATCAAATATTAATCATTATAAGATGGTTGATAAAGGAACATATGAAGTTGTTACTTTTAAGCAATCAAAAGATACATCTTTGGTAAAGCATATTAATACTGTAAGAGGTGATGTATATGCACACTTTTATGTTCATGGTTATCAATATAAAAGCTATACCTGTGAAGGTATATTGAAAAAAAGGGATCAAATTGAAATTTGTAAATTAATACGTGATGAGAATAATAAAATTTTAGAGATTGAAACTGATCAGAGAATCAATCAGCAAAATAATAATGTAACTTATGAAATCAGAGAAATTATCTATCAAGATGCAACTAACAAAACTAAAAAGCTAGTAATAAAGAAAATTAATTATTCTGAACAACAGTTATTATACCAATATAAAAATAAAGTCATTCTTTATGTAATACTTGATTCAATTTTATTGTTACTTGCATGTCTTGTTTTTTATAAGTGTCGATATAGCGATAATTATAAAAAGAACAGTAAATTTACAGCAAAACTTTTTGATATTTGCCGTGTTCTGATCTTTATTTTTATTGCTTTTCAATTTGCACTGATTTGGCAGCTTTTGCTGAGTCTGTAATAATGATCACGACATTTAGGTTTAAATATCTTAATTGATAGTTCAGTTAACAGTTCAGAAAACACTAACTTCCTGTCATACTACGCGATGTAAATGGATACTTTTGATTAGAGGTTAAGATCGTGATTTCAGTTGGTATTGTAGGTGGTACAGGTTATACAGGCGTTGAATTGCTACGTATTTTGCTCAGACACCCAAACGTACGTGTAGATGTATTAACATCTCGAACTGAAGATGGTCGCCGTGTTGACGATATGTTCCCAAGCTTACGAGGGCATACAGATCTTTGCTATTCAGATTTAAATATCGACGCCCTTAAAAAATGCGATGTTGTGTTTTTTGCAACGCCTCATGGTGTAGCGATGAAGCATGCGGAAGAATTGGTCGCTGCCAATACCAAAGTGATCGACTTAGCTGCGGATTTCCGCCTACAAGATTTAGAGCAATTTGAAAAATGGTATGGCATGCGGCATGCTTGTCCAGAACTATTAAAAGATTCAGTGTATGGTTTATCTGAACTCAACCGTGAAAAAATTAAAAATGCACAAGTGATTGGTAATCCAGGTTGTTACCCAACTACGGTTCAGTTGGGTCTTGCACCTTTATTTAAGCAATCTGAAACCTTAGTTAAACCTGAAAGTATTATTATTGATGCGAAATCTGGAGTGTCTGGTGCAGGTCGTAAAGCCAGTTTAGGCATGATTTATTCTGAAAATGCAGATAATTTTAAAGCCTACGGCGTAGCAGGTCATCGTCATCAACCTGAAATTGTAGAAGCATTGGAAAATATTTCAGGTCTAAAAGATGTGTTTGATCACATTGTATTTGTTCCACATTTGGTTCCCATGATTCGTGGTATGCTCAGTACGATTTATGTGGATTTAACCGATGCAGGTGATCAAGCAGACTTACAAAGTTTATATGAAGATTTCTATGCCAATGAAACCTTTGTCGATGTGATGCCAGCGAACAGCTCGCCTGAAACACGTTCAGTGCGCGGAGCCAATCAGTTACGTATTGCATTGTATAAACCACAACCGAAGAAATTAGTGGTACTTTCAGTTCAAGACAACTTGGTGAAAGGTGCAGCAGGTCAAGCGGTTCAAAACATGAACTTGATGTTTGGTTTTGCAGAAGATGCTGGATTGCAAGGTATCGGATTATTACCATAAAAAACGCTTTTCAACTTCACACACATTTAACTTTAGCGTTAAATGTGTGTTTTGATACTAAGAATATTTAGAGATAACGATGTCGAACGCAGAAATTCATAACTTACCACAACCGAATAAGAAGGCTAAAAAGTCATTCTTAAAAGGAAATACGCCACTTTTGGTCGGTGGAGTTGTTCTTTGCGCAGGTAGCGTATTGTTAGGTTATACGGTCGGTCATCGCCAAGGTTTAACTGTTGTTGGTTATGATGCTGATGCTGAACAATTGGTTGAAGTGGTTGCTAAACAAAAGCATGAATTGTCAGAACTCAATAAAAACTTGAATTTGGCAGTGCAAGAGCGTGACGTAGCAGTTGCGAATTCGAATGATTTGTTTGCTTCATTTAACCAAGCCAAGGCAGATAAGGTTCAAGTTGAAGGAATGAGTGCGATTTATCGTGAAGTTCTTCGTCAACGAGGTGGGTTAAGTTTAACTGTACAAAACCTTGCGATTTTACCCTTACCTGAAAATATTTATGAGTATCAAATTGATTTAGTACAGGTGAGTCCAAACAAACGTCGTGCTGCAGGTGAGATTGAGTTACGTTTAATCCAAGGTACCGAAGTATTGGTTGTTCCGATTTCTGAAAATCGTTATAACTTTGAAGACTTTCAGCGTTTAACGGGTCGTTGGACCATGCCTAAAGGCTTCAGTCCTCAGTTCATTGAAATTCGTGTGAAAGGTGCTACGCCTGTGACTAAGCGATTTAGTTGGGGGCGTGGTAAAGCAATCGAAAACAGTCCTACGGTGGCAGCGGATGTACCGCAAGCTGCTGCTAACTCTCAATAATTGTAGATTTATAGAATTATGCGTAGAAATAAGCGTCATATGAGCTTAAATGAAATCAAATCATCATTTCATCAAACGGGTTATGTAGATTGGCACTTTAATCCACGCTTAGGTGATACACAAAACAACGATGTAGATCCAGATCATTCAGAGGGTGATTTGGCAGTTGAAACTGCACCGCCTCAATTTAAGCGTCCACCTTTATATCATGTAGTTTTACTTAATGATGATTACACACCAATGGATTTTGTAATTGAAATTTTACAACAATACTTTGGATTGAATCTTGACCAAGCGACCGAAGTAATGCTAACAGTACATTATGAAGGAAAAGGTATTGCTGGTGTCTATCCAAGAGACATCGCCGAAACCAAAGCCAATCAAGTTAATAATTATGCTCGCTCACAAGGTCATCCATTACTTTGTCAAATCGAGCCACAAGAATAAGGGGATCTCATGCTCAGTCGTCAATTAGAAGTTTCTTTACGTTTGGCTGTAAGCATGGCTCGTCAAAAGAGACATGAGTTTCTTACGGTCGAACATTTATTATTAGCATTATTAGACAATGACTCTGCCGTAAATGCATTGAAAGCATGTGGCGCAGAAATTGTAAGTCTACGTAAAGAATTAGAAGAATATGTAGAGCAACATACTCCAAAACTTGGTGAAAATAGCGAACAAGCACCGCATCCTACAGAAAGCTTTGACCGTATATTACAGCGTGCGATTTTCCATGTTCAATCGAGTGGTGGAGATCGTACTGTTGAAGGTGCAGATGTTTTAGTTGCAATGTATTCTGAGCGCGATTCATTCGCTGTGTATTTGCTTAAACGTCACCAAATTAACCGTTTAACATTAACTCAATATCTTTCTCACGGTGGTCGTAAGGAAGAAATTCACGTTGAGGAAGAAGTTGAGGATCTGGATGGTGAGTCGGGTGCTTCTGCAAATGCAGGACCTCTAGAACTCTATACGGTGAACCTAAATGTGGAAGCACAAAAGGGGAAAACTGATCCTTTAATTGGTCGTGAAAAAGAAATTGAGCGTGCTGCTCAAATCCTATGTCGTCGCCGCAAGAATAATCCGCTTCTCGTCGGTGATCCAGGTGTAGGTAAAACGTCTATTGCTGAAGGTTTGGCTTGGTTAATCGTCAATGGTAAAGCACCGAAACCTTTAGAAAATGCTGAAATTTTCAGTTTAGATATTGGTTCATTGGTTGCAGGTACAAAATACCGCGGTGACTTCGAAAAGCGTTTAAAACAACTTTTAAATGCTTTGAAAAAGAAACCAGATGCAGTGTTATTTATTGATGAGATTCATATGATTATTGGCGCTGGCTCTAGTATGGGCAGCACAATGGATGCATCGAACCTGATTAAACCAGCATTGGCGAATGGTACTTTACGTTGCATCGGTTCAACGACCTTCCAAGAATATCGTCAAGTGTTTGAAAAAGATCATGCTTTATCCCGTCGATTCCAAAAAATTGATGTGAATGAGCCATCAATTTCTGAAACAATTGATATTCTTCGTGGTTTGAAATCAAAATTCGAAGAATTTCATCATGTTGAGTATGAAGATAAGGCTTTAGTGTCTGCTGTGGAGCTATCTGCAAAATTCATTAATGATCGTTTCTTGCCAGATAAGGCGATTGATGTGATTGATGAAGCTGGGGCGCAACGTCGCTTGAAAGCTGAACAGGATGGCACTGTCATCACAGTTGAAAATATTGAAGATATCGTGTCTAAAATTGCACGTATCCCACCTAAAACTGTGTCTAAAGATGATAAATCAGTACTTGAAAACATTGAACGTGATTTGAAACGTGTGGTATTTGGTCAAGATGAAGCAATCACAGCCCTTGCATCTGCAATCAAGTTGTCTCGTGCAGGTCTAAAAGCACCAGACAAACCAGTCGGTAATTTTGTATTTGCAGGTCCGACAGGTGTGGGTAAAACTGAAGTCACCAAACAACTGGCTAAACTGCTCGGTGTGGAGTTAGTTCGTTTTGATATGTCTGAATATATGGAACGCCATGCGGTGTCACGTTTAATTGGTGCACCTCCAGGTTATGTCGGATATGACCAAGGTGGGTTGCTCACTGATGCGATTCATAAAAATCCGCATTGTGTTCTTTTGCTGGATGAAATTGAGAAAGCACATCCAGATGTGTTCAATTTATTGCTCCAAGTGATGGATCATGGTTCATTGACGGATAACAATGGCCGTAAGTCAGATTTCCGTAATGTGATTATTGTGTTGACGACCAATATTGGTGCTGAAAGCATTTCACGTACCAGTATTGGATTCACAGAACAAGATAATAGTAATGACAACCAAGAAGCGATGAAAAAGGCATTCTCTCCAGAATTCCGTAACCGTCTAGATGGTGTAATTCAGTTTAAAGCATTACCAACCACGGTTATTGAATCTGTTGTGGACAAGTTCTTAACTGAACTTCAAGCACAGTTGGATGATAAAAAAGTTGTACTTGAAGTTGATCAGTCTGCTCGTGATT
Source organism: Acinetobacter sp. CY73 (assembly GCF_059515865.1). Taxonomy (NCBI): domain Bacteria; kingdom Pseudomonadati; phylum Pseudomonadota; class Gammaproteobacteria; order Moraxellales; family Moraxellaceae; genus Acinetobacter; species Acinetobacter sp. CY73. Next base: position 22,601 of record NZ_JCAKMZ010000006.1, read on the forward strand.
GGATGGCAGAGCAAGGCTATGATCGTCTGATGGGTGCACGCCCTATGCAGCGTCTCATTCAAGAGCATTTGAAAAAGCCATTGGCTGAAATGATTCTGTTCGGTGAGCTGGCTGAAAATGGTGGTAATGTTGCAGTTACAGCGAAAAAAGAGAATGGCAAGTCTGTTGGCTTGAATCTTGAAGTATTTGAAGATCAAGCTGCTGAACCCGCTTAAGTCTGATTAAATTTAATAGCCCGTGCTTGCACGGGCTATTTTAGTTTTAGCTTAATGAAATTTTGATGAGAGCGACTTTAATAAGTTTTGTTTTAATCTAATTTTTCCTCAATCATTTGACCCAATTATTTGATCTAATTTTGAGATAAGTCACTATGGAATTTCAGTTCACAAAATTCATTACGACTTGTGCATTGTTTTTTATAACCGCATTGATGGAAATTTTAGGGTGTTATTTTCCGTATTTGATTTTAAATCAAGGAAAAAGTCACTGGTACTGGGTTCCAACAGTGTTGGCTTTGACAGTATTTGTGTGGTTACTGACTTTGCATCCTGCGGCATCTGGTCGTATTTACGCGGCTTATGGTGGAATTTATATCTTTAGTGCATTGATGTGGTTGAGGTTCGTAGATCAAGTTGATTTGACGTGCTGGGATATTTGGGGTGGTGCGGTGGTTTTAGTAGGGGTGGCACTGATTATATTACAACCACAAGGTTTGATTCGATAATTACGTCTTGTGGTTGCGCGGTGTAAGGAAAGGACTGAAACAGGAATTATTGGAACTTACATTCAGTGTTTTTGATATTAATATCATAAACTTGACTGCTTGATGCAAGTTTTAGATTTAAATCATACGGATTAACACGCTGAAAAGTGTGTTCAAAAAGTAAATCGCAATTTTTCAGTGAATTTTTTTTGATTAAATCCTTCACAGCTTTTATTCCAACGTCTTTTTCAAACTGTTCAAAGTCTGAAGTGGTGATCACGCCTTCAATTTGAATATGCTCAGCATTGGAAGTCATTTTTTCCATAATCATGTTTTGGTCAACTTGATAAGGTAGGGTACGTGAATCCTCTTCGCTCATCGCCGATAGAATTTCATTGAGTGCAGTTTTGTTTTTGATCTTAAATTGCGGATCTAAAATATTCTTTTCAATCAAATATTGGTCAAATTCAGTGCCTGCGGTGTCTGCTGCGTTAGTTGTACTTACAATGGAAAAGCAGCCAATGGATAAAACTAAAGATAGTAAACGCATAATCCCTCAATCCCTGATTTAATTTATAGATTGATTATAGTCATAAATAACTTCAAACGAGAATAAAAACCTGATATTGATTTAGTATTTGCAACACGTATTTAATTTATTGAAAAATATAAAAATTATAGATGGATGAACCTAACAAAATCATTTCTAGATTAATTATGTAAGTTTTTAGGCAGATTTATTACGATAAATATACTTTGTTAAAAACCATTTAAGACCAATATTTAGCAGTGGAATTGAGTCATTGTATATCCCTTAATTTTTTAATGGGACAAGAAAAATATAACAGATAATTTTTTAAGATTACGGTTCATAAAAATGACAATTCAATTTCCATGTTTTGTATATAGTTTTGCACATAGCTTTGCATATAGTTTTACACATAATATTTTACAAGGATGCATATATGGGTCAGGTTTATTCCAAGCAAGAAAAATCAAGTCGAATAAAAGGTATCGTCGGCGCTGCCTCGGGTAATTTGGTCGAATGGTTTGATTTTTATATCTACGCGGTATTTGCAGTTTATTTTACTAAAGCACTAACTGCACCAGATATGGATTCATCGACTCAAGCAATTTACGTTTGGGGTGTGTTTGCAGCTAGTTTTTTTATGCGTCCAATTGGCAGTTGGTTGTTCGGTCACATTGCTGATAAGCATGGACGAAAGAAATCCATGGTGATTTCGATTTGCTTAATGGCAATCAGTTCTTTTTTGTTTGCAGCACTCCCAACTTATGAGCAAGTAGGTATGGCGGCGCCATTTCTTTTGCTTTTGGTACGTTTACTGCAGGGCTTATCGGTCGGTGGTGAGTACGGCGCAGTAGCTACCTACATGAGTGAGCTGGGGCTCAAAGGACAGCGTGGTTTTTTCTCATCTTTTCAATATGTCACTTTAACAGGCGGTCAACTTCTAGCCAGTCTATTGGGTGTTTTGTTCTTGGCATTTATGTCGGAACAGCAGTTACTTGATGGTGGATGGCGTATTCCGTTTGTGATTGGCGGTGTGGCAGCCATTATCTCTTTGTTAGCGCGTAGTCGTTTAGAAGAAACATTATCCAATGAAGATAGTGATAAAGAAGAATCGGGAACCTTAAGAGAGTTATTTAAAAATCATTGGAAAACATTTTTGCTTGTTGTGGGGTATACCTCAGCAGGTTCATTAAGTTTCTATGTGATTACCGTTTACTCTAAAACGTACTTGACCAATATTGGAATGGATTCAAAAACAGTCGGTCTGATTATGACTGGCTGTATTTTTGTGTTGATGGTTGCTCAACCGTTCTTTGGTGCTTTGTCTGATCGCATTGGTCGACGTCTATGTATGCTTTTATTTAGTTCATTGATGGCGATTTCTATCTATCCTGTGATGGCAATTGGTATGCGTTACTTTAGTGATACCCCAATAATGGTTGCCGCACTACTAATCTTCTTGATGTTACTGCTCAGTTTGTACACTTCGATTGGAGGAATTGTAAAAGCTGAAATGTTCCCAACGCATGTACGTGCACTGGGAGTTGGTTTTTCTTATGCAGTGGGTAATGCCATCTTTGGTGGCTCAGCGCCATCGGTAGCTTTGCAGTTCAAATCGGCAGGCATTGAAAATACCTTCTTTATTTACGTGATTGTGATGCTGATTATTTGTTTCTTTTGTAGTTTGAAACTGCCTAAAGAACCTGAATATTTGAAAGATGATCACTGATTCCTAAAATTAATCCAATAAAAAGCCCACATTAATATGGGCTTTTTATTGGATTAATTTTAATGAGAAAAGATTATTTCAAATTTTCATTAATCAAGAATTCAACCAATGCTTTTTGTGCATGTAAGCGATTTTCAGCTTCATCCCACACCACTGCATTTTTGTGATCAAGCATGTTTTCTGAAATTTCTTCGCCACGGTGTGCAGGCAAGCAGTGCATAAATAAGCAATCAGAGTGAGCAAGATCCATGAGGCGCTCATTCACTTGATAGTCAGCAAATGCTTTTTCACGAATTTTTTGCTCTTCTTCTTGACCCATGCTCGCCCATACATCAGTTACGATCATATCCGCATTGACAGCAGCGTCTTCGGCTGAGTTAACCACTTCTGCACAATGCGCAAATTCAGCTAAAAATTCTGGCTTAGGTTCATAACCCTTAGGTGCTGCAATTTTCAGTTTGAAGCCCCACATATGTGCAGCCTCAATATAAGAATTGCACATATTGTTGCCATCACCAATCCATGCAACTGTTTTACCTTCAATAGAACCACGATGCTCTACAAAAGTTTGGACGTCTGCTAACAGTTGGCAAGGGTGGTGATCATCTGTTAAGGCATTAATTACGGGCACTTTAGAATATTCAGCGAAACGTGTCACAATGTCATGACCAAAGGTACGAATCATCACAATATCAAGCATGCTTGAGATTACACGTGCAGAATCTTCAATCGGTTCACCACGACCCAACTGTGTATCGCGTGATGAGAGGAAGATGGCACTACCACCAAATTGGCTCATACCTGCTTCAAACGATACACGAGTACGCGTACTCGATTTTTCGAAAATCATTCCCATTACTTTACCAACAAAGGGTTGGTAGACAACATGATTATGTTGCATGCGTTTGAGTTCAATCGCACGTTCGATGATACGGTTTAATTCTGCAGTAGAAAGGTCACGTAAAGTAAGAAAATGTCGTAGAGCCATGGTTACTCCACAATAATTGTACCTTCAAAGCCGGATATGGCATTGAATAAGGACAATTGATTGTTGGTTGGTAAGAAAATCAAAGAATCGACTAATATACTATAAGATGTAGGAATTGCAAAAAAACTAGACTTTTTGATGAGCGTCTAAGAAGCGTTCAACGCAATAAGTAATATAACTGGTTACTTCTTCGTCATTTTCAGCGATTGGAATCCCCATAATGATTTGCCATTCAATATTTCTCAATATTCCAAAGAAAAAGTGTGCTGAATACAGAGGTTGCTCGCATAAAATTAAACCATTTTGATGCGCATTGCTGAGGGCGACCGCAATCGCGGATTGGATCTCTTTGGGACCTTTTTCATGAATGTTCAGTGCAAGTTCGGAATTACGCTGTGCCTGTTCCATGATAAGGTGAATGAAGGCAACGTTTTCAGGTAGTTTAATATGTGCATAAAAGTTGAAAAGCGTACTAATTAAATAAGATTTTAGATCAAAGGTTGTAGGATCATGCGAGCTACAGATATCTTTAAAAAATAACTCACGCCTATAGTCACAAATTGCTGAAAATAAGCCTTCTTTACTACCAAAATACTTATAAATCGATGCTTTAGAACCGCCTGCATGTTGAACAATATCATCTAAAGACACAGCATCATAACCATGTTTCAAAAACAATGTATTAGCACTTAGCAAAAGTGCCATGCGGCGCTCAAGTCCACGGCGGGTCTGGGGGAGATCGCAACCCACCGTTTCAATTTGTGCTAATGGATTGATCATAAAAGTGTATATCAATAAATATTCTAGGGTTATTACGATTATAGCAAAGTTGTCAATCAAAATCTGAATATAAACATGATTCAATTAATGAATGAAAATTCACTTTATATGACTAAAGTTTTAGAGCAAAAGCACTATTGGGTCATTTTTCAGCAAAAATTTATGGTTATACTCAAAGTTCGAGAATTATAGAACAACTGTGGAAAAGGATATGACAGAACAAACGTCTGCAGGCTTAAGATTTAGAAAAGCATTAGAAATTGAAAAGCCATTACAAATTATGGGCACTGTAAATGCTTATGCTGCCATGATGGCAACGCAAGTCGGTTATAAAGCGATTTATGTATCTGGCGCAGGTGTTGCAAATTATTCTTATGGCTTACCTGATTTGGGTATGACCAGTTTAGATAATGTACTTGAAGATGTTCGTCGTATCACTGAACGTGTCGATACACCTTTGTTAGTCGACATTGATACCGGTTGGGGTGGCGCATTTAATATTGCTCGTACTGTGAAGCAGATGATTGCTGCAGGTGCTGCAGCAGTGCATATTGAGGATCAAGTTGCGCAAAAACGCTGTGGTCATCGTCCAAATAAAGAAATCGTGACTCAGCAAGAAATGGTTGACCGTATTAAAGCGGCTGTAGATGCTAAGACAGATTCTAACTTTGTTGTAATGGCGCGTACCGATGCATTGCAAAAAGAAGGTCTTCAAGCGGTCATTGATCGTGCATGTGCATGTGTTGAAGCAGGTGCAGATGCAATCTTTGCTGAAGCTATGACCGATATCACCATGTATAAAACAGTTTGCGATGCGGTAGGTGTACCCGTTTTAGCCAATATTACTGAGTTTGGTGACACACCTTATTACACCACTGAACAATTGGGTGGGCAAGGTATTGCGATGGTGCTTTATCCTTTGTCGGCTACACGTGCGATGCAAAAAGCGGCTTTAGAAGTGATGCAATCTGTACGTCAAAATGGCACGCAAGTGAATGTATTAGACATCATGCAACAGCGTAAAGAGTTGTATGAATTTTTGGATTATCACACTTTTGAAAACACATTAGATAAACTCTTTACGGAAGGAAAATAAAAAATGGCTGAAGGAAAAGTACTCACTGGCGCAGGTCTGCGCGGACAAGTTGCAGGAAAAACCGCACTATCTACCGTTGGTAAAAGCGGTGCTGGCTTAACATATCGTGGTTATGATGTGCGGGATTTGGCTGAAAACTGTCAGTTTGAAGAAGTGGCTTATTTAATTTTCTTTGGTGAGTTGCCAACGACAGAACAGCTTGCTGCTTATAAAGCAAAATTAAAATCTTTGCGTCAGCTTCCACAAGCGCTTAAAGAAGTCCTTGAGCGCATCCCTGCAGATTCTCATCCGATGGATGTGATGCGTACAGGCGTTTCAATGCTGGGTAATCTTGAAACAGAGCAATCTTTTGATCAACAGCAAGATGTAGCGGATCGTATTCTGGCAACATTACCTGCAATCATCTGCTATTGGTACCGTTTTAGTCATGATGGTGTACGTATCAATGAAAACACGGATGATGATTCAATTGGTGCGCAATTCTTGCATTTACTTCGTGGTGAAAAGCCAAACGAGTTGCATGAGCAAGTGATGAATGTGTCATTGATTCTTTATGCAGAGCATGAATTTAATGCTTCTACGTTTACTGCACGTGTTTGTGCTTCAACTTTATCTGATATGCATTCATGTATCACAGGTGCAATTGGTTCGCTTCGTGGTCCATTGCATGGTGGTGCAAATGAAGCTGCAATGGAAATGATTGAGAACTGGACGTCTCCTGAAGAAGCTGAACGTGAGATGCTAGGCAAGCTTGAGCGTAAAGAGAAGATCATGGGCTTTGGTCATGCGATCTATAAAGACAATGATCCACGGAATGACATCATTAAAATTTGGTCTGAAAAATTGGCTAAAGATGTTGGTGATACAGTGCTTTATCCAGTTTCCGTACGTTGTGAAGAAGTGATGTGGCGTGAGAAGAAATTATTCTGTAATGCTGATTTCTTCCATGCATCGGCATATCACTTTATGGATATTGCAACCAAATTATTCACACCAATCTTTGTGATGTCGCGTGTGACAGGTTGGGCGGCACATGTAATGGAACAACGTGCGGACAATCGTATTATTCGCCCAAGTGCGGATTATACAGGTCCTGAGCTGCGTAAAGTTGTACCGATCGCTGATCGTAAAGCGGCTTAATACTAAAGAGCCTTGATCTTAAAGCGTCCAATGAATCTCCTTGGGCGCTTTTTTGCATATAAAAGGAAATATAGAGTGTTTTAAAATCTGATTCAAAATTATTGAATATCGAAATCAAAATAAAGATGAATGAAGTGAATGGTGAATGGGGCATCAACTGTCAGAGATAAAAATGAACTTGAATGTAATTTCAACAGAACGTCAAGATGGTACGTTGATCAGGTTGATTGATATTCTGAATTTGATTCCAGACAATAATTACTCTTGGTCAATTTTAGAATATGAGGGTATTGGTGGGTTGGGAATTAATGATTTTAGTTTCGAGCAAGTCTGTAAATATGCCCAGTCAAATTCGCAAGGATTTATTCTTAATTTTAATGATTTAAAAGTTTTTGCCAGTACGCTTAATCAAACATTAGATTGTTTGATTGTGGCGAGTAGAAGTACTGAGGATTTTTTATTGGATCGAGCACAGGTTGAAAATTTTTATCATACTGCGTTCTTGATTGAGGTTTGGGATGGATATAAGTGGTTAATTGGGGCGCAAGAGGCTTTAAATATAGATGCTTTAGAATAATCGCTATGAATATGTTCTTTATCATTAATTTTTTAGGCGACAGCTAAAGCCTTAATTAAGCATTTAGCTGTCAGTCGCTTTAAAAGTTACTCTGCTAACGACACAATTTCTTCTTCCTCTTCATCGACCGTGTCCATGCCTAGCTCTTTGAGTTTACGAGTCAGTGTATTTCGACCCCAGCCCAATAGTTCAGCGGCATGACGTTTACGACCGCGGGTTTGTTGCAGTGCCGCATTGATTAAAGTGCGCTCAAACATTGGAGTGGCAATATCAAGTAGCTTCATTTCGCCATTTTTCAGCTTTTGAACCGCCCATTGATTGAGTAATTCATCCCAGTGTTGAATCACCACGCGTTCAGGATGGTTTGCTGAAAGGTTGTCTTCAGACTTATGGATTGGCAATTGTTTAAGTTCTGATGGCAAATCTTCAGGGTAAACTTCACGACCTGTAATCATCACTGTTAACCAGCGACAGGTGTTTTCGAGTTGACGTACGTTACCTTGCCAAGGCAATTGTTGCATATATTCAACAGTTTCAGAGCGTAAAATTTTTGGACTGACACCAAGTTCTTTACCTGCGCGTGCTAGAAAATGCTGAGCCAGCATTGGGATGTCTTCAGAGCGATGTGCAAGCTTGGGAATATGAATACGAATTACATTTAAGCGATGATATAGATCCTCACGGAAGCGCCCATCAGTCACTAACTTTTCTAAATCTTGATGGGTTGCGGCAACGATACGTACATCCACACGCACTGGAATATGCCCACCAACACGGTAAAACTCTCCATCTGCAAGTACGCGTAATAGGCGCGTTTGTGTTTCAAATGGCATATCACCAATTTCATCGAGGAACAGTGTTCCACCGTTGGCTTGTTCGAAACGACCTTGACGCTGAGAATTTGCACCTGTGAAAGCCCCTTTTTCATGTCCAAAAAGTTCTGTTTCGATCAGGTCTTTTGGGATCGCTGCCATGTTTAAAGCAATAAAAGGTTTGCTACCACGTGGTGAGTGGCGATGTAATGCATGCGCAACCAGTTCTTTACCTGTACCTGATTCACCATTGATTAATACAGTAATATGAGATTGTGATAATCGTCCAATGGCACGGAAAACTTCCTGCATAGCAGGTGATTCGCCAATGATCTCAGTAGATTGAATCGGTTGAACTGTTTTAGCAGATTCTTGCTGCTGAAGTTTATTGAGATGCATGATGGCACGATTGACCAATGCAAGAGCTTCATCAATGTCAAAAGGCTTTGGTAAGTATTCAAAAGCCCCTGTTTGATAACTTGAAACCGCGGATTCCAAATCTGAGTGAGCGGTCATGATGATGACAGGAAGGTCAGGGTAGTTTGCTTTCACTTTTCCTAGAAAAGTTAGACCATCAATACCGGGCATGCGGATATCAGTGAGAATCACATCAGGGGTATTATCCGCCAACTCATCCAATGCAGATTGTGCTTCTTCAAAACTGGTAACTTCAAAACCTTCTTCTTTGAATGTTTTTTCTAATACCCAGCGCATAGCACGATCGTCATCAATGACCCAAATTTTATTTCGTGACATGTTTAAGCTCCCAAGGTATGTAAAGGCTAAATATTGTTTTTCCTGGAACGGATTGGCATTCAATCATTCCGTTATGTTGATGCATAATATTCTGGGCGATACTGAGTCCAAGCCCAGTTCCTTTTGCTCGTCGAGTAACGAGTGGATAAAAAACAGATTCTAAAATATCTTCAGGCACGCCCGGTCCATTGTCTTCAATATCAATACGGACTGTAGAACGGTGGGTAATACCATTGATGGTGACGAGGCGCTGAATACGCGTTCTTAAAATCAGTTCAGGTTGTTCTTCTGTGAAAAATTCTTTGTTTTCGGTCATGGCTTGGACGGCGTTGACACTGATATTCAACATGACTTGAATGAGTTGATCGCGATCAGCATATACATCGGGTAATGAAAGATCATAATCACGAGTGATTTTAATTTTCTTTTTAGTTTGGTTGATAATTAGAGATCGAACCCGTTCTAGAGGTTCATGTACATTTACGGGTTCGTAGCTTGGTAGTTGACGGGACCCTAGCATGGTATCGGCAAGATTTCTTAAACGATCCACTTCACTGATGATAATGTCAGTGAATTCTGCATATTGAGGGTCATTGAGACTACGAGCAAGCAGTTGAGTTGCACCACGAATACCACCTAAAGGATTTTTAATTTCATGGGCGACACCTCGAATCAATTGTCGCGCAACTTGATGTTGTTGGAGCAGATTCTCTTCTTTAGAAATTTTCAACATGCGATCAATGGGATTTAATTCAATCAATAGCAGAGGGTGATAGGACTTGCCTGAACTGAGTCGAGCAACTGAATAATCGACATGAACATCTTTAAAGTTGATGGTAATGGTTGCATCACGGCGTGTATAGGCTTGACCATTTTCAAGTGAGTTGAGTAAGGCTTCATGCGTATTAAAGGTATCTGTTGGTGCTTCAAGAATATTGAGTACAGGTGAGCCTTGCGCTCGAAGTAAGCTGATGTCAAAAAGCGCTTCACAAGAAGAGTTAAGGTAAAAGATATTAAGCTCTGCATCGACCAAGAGAACGGCTGTAGCTAAGTTGTCTACCAGTAGTCGATAGTCGATGGGTGGTCGTTGATCCATTTACTTTAAAATCCTGTATTAAAATAGCGCAATCGCAGTAATGCCCTTTAAAAATTGCTCATTAAGAGGGAGGTGTTTGCATAAAGCGTCCTCAAATAAAGCAAAATATGAGCCAACTTTAACTTAAAAGTATTTTATTCTTCATTCGTTATCGAAATGATCAAAACTTAAAACAGATTTATATGATTTATTGCGGAATGTCACTCTATCAATAGCATTTTGCACTATATAAGTGCAAGAATATTATTTTAATAAATAATTAGAATTATTTTGGTGCGTTGCATATTCTCATAGCGTATCGGCTATTTTTATGAATCGAAAAGTCTTACAATACGCGCATTATAGTGGAGTGCAGATTCATGAAATCCCCCAAAGTCGGTTTTGTTTCTTTAGGTTGTCCTAAGGCATTGGTCGATTCCGAACGAATTTTAACTCAGTTGAAGACTGAAGGTTATGATGTAGCGTCTGATTATGACGGTGCTGATTTAGTTGTTGTAAATACCTGTGGTTTTATTGAATCTGCGGTACAAGAGTCTTTAGATGCAATTGGCGAAGCCATGAGTGCCAATGGTCGTGTTATTGTGACAGGCTGTTTGGGTAAAGATGAAGACAAAATTCGTGCAATGCATCCAAATGTTCTCAAAGTGACAGGTGCGGCAGCATATCAAGAAGTAATGGAAGCCGTACATCAATATGTACCTGAGCCACCAAAACATAATCCTTTTATTGATTTGGTACCTGAACAAGGTATTCGCTTAACCCCAAAGCATTATGCATATTTAAAAATTTCAGAAGGTTGCAACCACCGCTGTACATTCTGCATTATTCCAAGTATGCGTGGTGATTTAGTCTCTCGTCCAGTCGGTTCGGTATTGTCTGAAGCGCAAGCCTTAAAAAATGCAGGCGTAAAAGAAGTTTTAGTCATCTCTCAAGACACGTCTGCTTATGGTGTAGATACCAAGTACAAACTTGATTTTTGGAACGGTCAGCCAGTTAAAACCAAATTCTATGATATGTGCGAAGCACTGGGTCAGTTAGGTATTTGGGTGCGTTTGCATTATGTCTATCCGTATCCACATGTGGACGCCGTGATTGATTTGATGGCGCAAGGTAAAATTCTTCCGTACTTGGATATTCCTTTTCAACATGCCAGTCCACGCATCTTAAAATTGATGAAGCGACCAGCCCATAGTGAAAATACTTTAGAGCGGTTGAAGTTGTGGCGTGAAAAATGCCCTGAACTTGTCATTCGTTCAACTTTTGTTGTTGGTTTCCCGGGTGAAACTGAAGAAGATTTTGTTCAATTGCTTGACTGGTTGAAAGAAGCTCAACTTGATCGCGTGGGTTGTTTTACTTATTCACCTGTTGAAGGTGCTACAGCAAATGATTTACCTGATCATGTGCCTGAAGACATCAAACAAGAACGTTACGAACGTTTTATGGAAGTTCAACAAGCAATCTCTGCTGCCAAACTTCAAAAACGTATTGGTCAGACCATGACAGTATTGGTGGATGACTTGGATGAAGAATTCCCAGTTGCGATTGCACGTTCATATGCAGATGCACCGGAAATTGATGGTAATGTTTTTGTTGAAGACATCGATAAGAGTCTCATCAAAGCTGGTGATTTGCTTGAAGTACGAATCACGGATGCAGACGAATATGATTTATTTGCTGAATTGATTCAAATTAAATCAGCATAATTGAAACAATGAACAGCAACGCAGAATACATTAAATAAATAGATATCGGAGCTTGAGATGCTAGATTCAAAAAAACCACGCTTTGGGCGTATCTTGTTGAAATTGTCTGGTGAGGCATTGGCAGGTAATAAAGACATGGGTATTGATGCTCAAGTCCTTGATCAAATGTCGTTATCGATTGCACACTTGGTGGGTTTAGGCGTTCAAGTGGGTATCGTGGTGGGTGGTGGTAATTTATATCGCGGTAGCCAATTGCAAAAAGATGGTTTAGTGGGTCGTGTGACTGGCGATCAAATGGGTATGCTCGCAACTGTCATGAATGGTTTGGCGCTACGTGATGCATTGGTGCGCCGTAATATTAAAACTCGTTTAATGTCTGCTTTACCGATTGGTACTGTGGTTGAGTCTTACTCAAGCCGTGATGCGATTCGTCATTTAGCGCGTAATGAAGTTTGTGTATTTGTTGCAGGGACGGGTAATCCATTCTTCACAACAGATACAGCGGCTTGTTTACGTGGTATTGAGATTGAGGCGAACCTCATTCTTAAAGCCACTAAAGTTGATGGTGTGTACAATAAAGATCCAAGCAAATATGAAGATGCTGTTAAATATGACACGCTGACCTTCGATCAAGTATTAGATGAAAAGTTGGGTGTCATGGATTTGACGGCAATTTGTCTATGTCGTGATCATAATGTGCCATTACAAGTATTCGATATGAATAAGTCAGGTGCGCTACTTTCAGTGGTTATGGGTGAAAAAGAAGGGACTCACGTTACAAACTAATGTACGTGAGGGCTAAAGCTCTTTATACTAGCCTGAATTAAGCTCAACACTTTAGATAAATTAAGTAAGGAAGATCAGATGATTAACGATCTTAAAAAAGACAGCGAAGACCGTATGAACAAAACTCTAGAATCTCTAGAGCATGGGTTTGCAAAAGTTCGTACAGGTCGTGCGCATCCATCAATTTTAAATAATGTTATGGTGTCTTACTACGGTTCTGACGTGCCACTGAATCAAGTTGCAAACGTCGGTGTTGAAGATTCACGTACATTATTGGTTCAGCCATTTGAGCGTTCAATGGTTGCTGCTATTGATAAAGCAATTCGCGAGTCAGATTTGGGGCTCAACCCAATCAGTGCTGATGCGATTCGTGTTCCTATGGCTGCATTGACTGAAGAAACGCGTCGTGATATGCAAAAAGTTGCACGTAATGAAGCAGAAAATGCAAAAGTTGCAATCCGTAATATCCGCCGTGACGTTCTAGGTGATATCAAAGCATTGTTGAAAGAGAAAGAAATCTCTGAAGATGATGAACGTCGTGCTGGTGATGATATTCAAAAAATCACGGACAAATTTGTAGCTGAAGTTGAAAAACGTTTAGCTGCTAAAGAAGCTGAACTGATGAAGGTTTAATCTCTCGGATGACCATTTCTGAAGAACAGATTATTCCTCAACATGTTGCCATCATTATGGATGGCAACAATCGTTTTGCCAAAAAGAAAGAAATGCAAAAAGGTGATGGGCATCGTGAAGGTAAACACGTCCTTGATCCGATTGTAGAGCATTGTCGTAAAGTCGGTGTTAAAGCCCTAACGGTTTATGCTTTTTCTAGTGAAAACTGGAATCGTCCCCAATACGAAGTTGATTTGCTGATGCAATTGTTGAAAGAAACAATTCATGAGCAGATTCCTCGTATGATCGAATTTGAAATTTCCTTGCGTTTTATTGGTGATCGTAGCCGACTCTCTTCAGAGTTGCGTGAATTAATGTTGCACGCTGAAGAAAGGACTGCTAAGTTTACCAACATGACGCTGACTATTGCAGTGAGTTATGGGGGGATGTGGGATATTGCACAGACTGCTCAAAATCTTGCGAAAATGGTTAAAGAACAGCAGCTAGATGTCGAGCAAATTGATGAAAAACTCTTTGCTCAGCAGATTAGTTTAGGTGATTTGCCTTCAGTGGATCTTTTGATTCGTACGGGTGGTGATTATCGCTTATCTAATTTCTTATTGTGGCAGTCCGCTTATGCAGAGTTATATTTTACAAAAACTTTGTGGCCTGAATTTACCACGGAAGAACTGGATCATGCCTTCGGAGTGTTTTCAGGGCGTGAAAGACGGTTTGGTAAAACGTCAGAGCAAATTCAACAAGAGAAAATAGAGAACGAATAATGTTTGAGCGGATAATTACCGCCTTGGTTTTGGTTGCTATTGTACTAAGCTGTATGTTTGCTACAACATCACCTGATCCAATGTTGGTGTTAATGATTGTCGCTGCGGGGGTAGGTGGTTATGAGTGGTTTAAACTCATGCCACGTCAAACTGATCAAGTGAGTAAAATCAAAGCAGGATGCTTTGGCATATTAACTGCCTTTTTTTCTGGTTTAGCATTATATTTTAATGATTTAGCACTGCTTTTATGGAGTGCATCCATTGTTACATGGTTGATTAGTCTCTTTTGGGTCAGAAGTTATCCATCGAATGATGGATGGTATAACCCAAGTCTTAATTTTATTGGCTTAGTGATTATCAGTGCTGCTGTTACAGCAATCTTTGAGGTATGGTCAAGTTCACCTTGGTGGTTAATGTATTTATTCCTTCTTGTTTGGGGGGCTGATAGTGGCGCTTACTTTGTTGGACGTAAATTAGGAAAGCGTAAATTAGCGCCTGAAGTGAGTCCAAATAAGTCAATTGAAGGGTTGGTTGGTGGAATCATTACCGCCGCAATAATCATCGTAGTAGTTCAATCGCTATATCTAAATTTGTCTTTAACACAACACATCTTGTTCCTGATTCTTTCACTTGTCACTGTATTTAGTTCGGTATTGGGTGATTTGTTTGAGTCGATGATTAAGCGTCGAGCTGGAATAAAAGACTCAGGTCGTGTATTGCCAGGTCATGGTGGCGTACTAGATCGAATTGATTCATTGCTTGCTGCGGCGCCAATTTTTGCAGCAGGTATGTATGTTTTAAAACTTATTGGTGTAGATTTATAGATGTCTCAATCTGTTTGTATATTAGGTGTCACAGGTTCAATTGGTCAAAGTACGTTAAGAATTTTAGATCAGCATCCAGATGAGTATTCAGTCTTTGCTGTTTCGGCATTTAGTCGACTTGAGCAGTTGAGTGAAATATGCAAACAGTATCAACCTAAGATTGCTGTAGTTCCTTTAAATAAAGTGGATGAACTACAAGCAATTTTTAAGCAAAAAAATATTCAAGGCGTTGAAGTTTTAGCAGATGAAGCGGGTTTAATCGCTGTTTCTGAGCATGTTGATGTTGATGTGGTCATGGCAGCGATTGTAGGTGCTGCAGGACTCCTGCCAACATTGGCGGCTGTAAAAGCTGGAAAGCGAGTGCTGTTGGCAAATAAAGAAGCATTGGTGATGTCTGGTGACATTATGATGCAGACTGCTCGTGAACATCATGCATTATTGCTTCCTGTAGATTCGGAACATAATGCAATTTTTCAGTGCCTCCCTCAGAATTATTTAGAAATCGAAAAGAAAGGTCAGCCAACCTTAGGTGTTGCTCAAATTTTATTGACTGCATCAGGTGGCCCATTCCTTAATCATAGCTTAGAACAACTTAAACAAGTGACTCCTGCGCAAGCATGTAAACATCCTAATTGGTCTATGGGTCAGAAGATTTCAGTCGATTCAGCAACGCTGATGAACAAAGGCTTGGAGTTAATTGAAGCCTGTCATTTATTTTCAATTGAAGAACAATTTGTTACAGTCGTTGTTCATCCGCAAAGTATCATTCATTCTATGGTTCAATATGTGGATGGTTCAACTTTGGCGCAAATGGGAAATCCTGATATGTGTACGCCGATCGCGCATGCTTTAGCGTGGCCGAAGCGTATTCAAACCGATGTGCCTGCTTTAAATGTATTTAATACTCAGCTCGATTTTCAAGAACCCGACTTACAGCGTTTTCCATCACTCAAACTCGCGCGTGATGCAATGCGTCAAGGTGGTGTGGCACCTGCAATTTTAAATGCTGCGAATGAAATGGCTGTCGAAGCATTCTTAAGTGAACGTATTGGCTTCCTTGATATTCCACGAGTGGTTGAACATAGCTTAAATAAAATCGAAAATATGGCTGCAACTAGTATTGAAATGATTCTCGATATAGATCAACAATCACGTCAAATTGCTTCACAATATATTGCTAAGTTGAGCAGTTAATATGAATGTTCTATTTATTATCGTCGCTGCAATTTTGCTATTAGGGCCACTTATTGCCATTCATGAATTTGGTCATTATTGGGTGGCAAGAAAACTAGGTGTAAAAGTCTTGGTTTACTCCATCGGCTTTGGTCCAACGATTCTAAAATGGACATCAAGAAAATCAGGAATCCAGTATCAGCTTTCCGCATTACCACTGGGTGGTTATGTCAAAATGTTGGATGAGCGTGAGGGAAATGTAAGTGCAGAAGACTTACCTTACGCATTTAATCGACAATCACCATGGAAACGTATTGCGATTGTCGCGGCTGGCCCTTTGGTTAATCTGATTTTTGCTGTGCTTTTATTTTGGATTCTATTCTTACCTGCTCAAGAGCAATTGAATACTCGTATTGGTAAAGTGATTGAGAATACACCAGCCGCGTCTGTTCAAATGAAAGCTGGCGATAAAATTGTAGCTGTCGATGGTCAAGACACTCCAACTTGGGAAAAACTCAACTATGCGCTGGTTGATCGTGTAGGTGAGACAGGTTATATCCATTTAGAAACTTTACGTGATGGTCAGGCTCAAAATGTTCAACTGCCTATTCATGATTTTTTAAAAGATCAGTCACAGTCACCACTAGATATTTTAGGTTTTACACCATATCGACCCGTTATTCCTGCTGTTGTTTACAAATTAAGTGATGATGGTGCGGCAGTACGCCAAGGGATGAAAGAGGGAGATAAGATTATCTCTATCGACAATCAACCAATGAAAGATTGGTTTGATGTGGTTGATGTGGTTCAAAAATCGCCTGAAAAATTGTTGGCTATTTCTGTTTTACGTGAAGGTAAGATTGTAAATCTTCAGGTGATGCCGCAAGGTAAACGTGACAATATGGGGAATACAACGGGTATGTTGGGCGTTCAAGCGCAAACATCTCAAATCAATATTCCTGCTGAATATAAGCAAATGATTCAATACAATCCAGCTGAAGCTTTTGTGGTTGCTGTTGAAAAAACAGGTCAGCTTTCTTCGATGATTTTAAACTCGATTGTTAAAATGGTTCGAGGTTTAATTGGGTTGGATAACTTGTCTGGTCCTATCACGATTGCAAAAGTTGCAGGTCAAAGTGCTGAAATGGGTTGGAAAACATTCATTTCATTTATGGCGCTGATGAGTGTAAGTTTAGGGATCTTAAATTTATTACCGATCCCTATGTTGGATGGTGGGCATCTTGTCTATTATTTTATTGAATTAATTCGTGGTAAACCTGTTTCTGAACAAATACAATTGGTTGGATTAAAAATAGGTATGTTATTGTTAGGAAGTATGATGTTCCTTGCAATATTTAATGATTTTATGCGTTTATAGCGTTTGATTGAAAAATTAACTTACTGGAAAACAATAGGCATGCAGCACAAACATTTATTTATGCCATTGGCACTCGTTAGCGCAATGGCAGCAGTACAACAAGTATATGCAGCAGACGAGTTTATCGCACGGGATGTGCGTGTAGATGGCTTGGTACGACTTACTCAAGCCAATGTTTTGGCAATGTTGCCAATCAATGCGGGAGAGCATGTAAATGATCCTGCGATTGCCAATGCGATTCGTGCTTTGTATGCCTCTAATGCCTTTGATGATATTCAAGCTTCTGAAGAAAATGGCGTTTTGGTCTTTAAAGTGGTTGAGCGACCAATCATTGCTAAAATCAATTTAAAAGGAAACAAGCTCATTCCAAAGGAAGCATTGGAAGAGGGTTTGAAGAAAATGGGCTTAGCTGAAGGTGAGATTTTCACAAAATCAGCAGTTCAAACTTTGGAAACAGAATTAGAACAACAATATGTTCAGCAAGGTCGTTATGATGCCGATGTAAAAGTTGAAACAGTTGCTCGTCCGAATAACCGTGTTGAGTTGAATGTCGACTTTAATGAAGGTAAAGCAGCAAAAGTTTTTGACATTAACATCATTGGTAATACTGTTTTTAAAGAAGATGATATTAAGCAAGTATTTGCTGTTAAAGAAAGCGGTTGGATGTCAGTAATTTCACGTAATGATCGTTATGCACGTGAAAAAATGGCAGCGAGTCTTGAATCTTTACGCGCTCTGTATTTAAACAAAGGTTACATTAATTTTGAAATTAACAATTCAAATTTAAATATTAGCGAAGATAAGAAAAAGATCTTTATTGAAGTGTCTATTGAAGAAGGTCAACAATTTAAATTCGCTGAATCTAAATTCTTGGGTGATGCACTTTATAAAACCGAAGAATTGGAAGCGCTTAAACTTTATAAAGAGGGTGATGTTTATTCTCAAGAGAAAGTAAATGCTGTTAAGCAATTGCTTCAAAGAAAATATGGCAATGCCGGTTATTACTACTCTGAAGTCAATGTTGTTCCTGAGATTGATCAGCAGAACAATACGGTTGCGTTGAATTATTATATTAATCCGGGCTCGCAAGTCACTGTGCGTCGTATTAACTTTAGTGGTAATACCAAGACTGCAGATGAAGTATTGCGCCGCGAAATGCGTCAAATGGAAAGTGCGCTAGCAAGTAATGAGAAAATCGAGCTTTCTAAAATTCGTTTAGAGCGGACAGGTTTCTTTAGTAAAGTCGAAATGAAGTCTGTTCGTGTACCAGGTGCGCCTGATCAGGTCGATCTGAATGTTAGTGTTGAAGAGCAACACTCAGGTACAAGTACCTTGGCAGTAGGTTATTCTCAAAATGGTGGTATTACTTTCCAAGCGGGTTTAAGTCAAACCAACTTTTTGGGTACTGGTAACCGTGTTTCAGTGGATTTCTCCCGTTCTGAAACTCAAGATTATTATAACCTGAGTGTTACAGACCCGTACTTCACGATTGATGGTGTGAGTCGTGGTTATAATATGTATTACCGTAAAACAAAGCTTGATGATGACTACAACGTCAACAACTATGTCACAGATAGTTTTGGTGGTGGTTTAACCTTTGGTTATCCAATTGATGAAAACCAAAGCATCAGTGCAGGTTTGAATGTTGATAATACTGAAGTGACTACAGGCCCTTACGTTTCTACCTATGTACGTGATTATTTGCTTGCCAATGGTGGTAAAGGGTCAGGTAAAACAGGAATTTATTGTCCAACAGGTTTGTGGAATGAGACTGATAAAGTTTGTGGTGTAAATGATGAGGGGTGGGAGTCTTTTGAAAATGAATTTAAGGGTGAGTTCTTAACCTATAATTTGAATTTGGGTTGGTCGTATAATACTTTAAACCGTCCAATGTTCCCGACCTCAGGTATGTCACATCGAGTGAATGCTGAAGTTGCACTACCAGGTAGTGATGTTGAATTCCAAAAAGTGACTTATGATGCACAGGCTTTCTTTCCTTTAGGAAAGGACTTTGTACTTCGTGGATATGGTAAGTTAGGTTTTGGTAATGATTTACCTTTCTACAAAAATTATTATGCGGGTGGATATGGCTCGGTACGTGGTTATGACAACAGTACTTTGGGTCCAAAATATCCAGGTGTAACATTTAATGAGCAGAACCAGTTAGATCGTGATCCAGAAGAAGTGGGTGGTAACGCCTTAGTTCAATTTGGTACTGAATTGGTTTTGCCTGTTCCATTTAAAGGTGATTGGGCTCGTCAGGTTCGTCCTGTGATCTTTGCAGAAGGTGCACAAGTCTTTGATACCCAGTGCGATATTCCAAATGGTAATTTATATTTAAATGAAGCAAATCCAACTGTAGATGCTAAACAATATTGTAAAGATAATTTTGGCTTTAAAACCGACAATATGCGTTATAGCGTAGGTGTTGGTTTTACTTGGATTACCATGATTGGCCCATTATCTCTGAGTTATGCATTCCCATTAAATGATAAGTTGGGTGATGAAACCAAGAATGTCCAATTCGAGATCGGTCGTACTTTCTAAGTGCGATCGCTACTTATTCAAAAATCGATTTAATTTGATTTGTGGAAGAGGCGATATAACAATGAAAAAATTAAGCTTAGCAATTTTGTCGCTTAGTTTATCTGCAGTAGTGAACGCGGCTGGTTATGGTGTGATTGATCTTGAAAAAGTTGTAGAGAGTAGTCAGTACTTGAAACAACAAAATGCAAGTTTAGAAGCATCTATTAAGCCTCAGGCCACCAAGCTTGAACAGTTGAACAAAGAGTTGTCAGCTTTGCAACAACAGTCTCAAGCGAAAGGTGCAAACCTAAAGCAGATCGAAACACAATACCAAGCTAAAATGACTGAATTTACGACATTGCAGCAAAGTGTCCAATCGCGTGTTCAAACGACGATTCAGAACACCAATAAGACATTTGAAACCCGTGTAAAACAAGCAGCAGAGCAGCTTCGTCAAGAAAATGGCCTTGATTTGGTTTTAAATAAAAATGCTGCACTGGCGTTTGACTCTAAATATGATTTAACTGCTAAAATGATTCAAAAGGTCAATGCAATCAAATAAGCAATGAAATCAAATCAGTTTCAACTCGATCATTTGGCTCAGCTTGTTCAAGGTGAGCCAATTGGTCAATCTCATCTCAAGCTGGTCGGTCTTGCTAGCTTAGGTCAAGCACAATCACATCACATTTCATTTGTAAATGCTGAAAAGTATTTGGATGAGGCGTTATCCTCTCAAGCGGGTGCGCTCATCGTCACTGCTGAAATGAAAGAAAAGTTAAGTACACATCAAAACTTCATTGTCGTTAAAAATCCATATCTTGCTTTTGCGATTCTGACGCATGCCTTTGAATCTAAAGTGACCAAACGTGGCATTGAAGCCACAGCTCAAATTGATCCATCCGCTATCGTCGCTGATGATGCTTATATTGGTCATTATGTAGTGATCGGTGAAAATGCTGTTGTAGGATCAAATACTATTGTTAACTCTCATACTAAAATTGATGAATATGTAGAAATTGGTCGTGATTGCTTTATTGATTCTCATGTCACTGTCACTGGCGAATCTAAAATTGCTGATCGCGTACGTATTCATGCTAATACCGTTATTGGTAGCGAAGGTTTTGGCTTCGCACCTTATCAAGGAAAATGGAATCGAATTGCACAACTGGGTTCGGTGATCATTGGAAATGATGTTCGAATTGGATCAAATTGTAGTATTGATCGGGGTGCACTTGATGATACCGTGATTGAAAATGGTGTCATTATTGATAACCTTGTGCAAATCGCCCATAACGTAAAAATCGGTGCTCATTCAGCATTTGCTGCTAAATCCGTTATTGCAGGCAGTACAACAATTGGCAAAAACTGTATTGTGGGTGGAGCTTCTGCAATCTCAGGACACTTAAATATCGTTGATAATGTAACATTGACAGGAATGTCAATGGTGACAAATAATATTTCTGAGGCTGGAACTTATTCTTCGGGAATCGGATTATTTGAAAATCAGAAATGGAAACGTACAGTTGTTCGCCTTCGACAATTAGCAGATGTGCCATTGACCAAACTTGTGAAAAAAATAGATGATATGCAGTCTCAAATCGAGTCAATCGAATCAACTTTAAATTTGCGTAAATAATTATGACTGAGTCTTCAACTTTACCTTTCGCGGTTCCTGAATTACCGATGCAGATCCAAACGATTCGTGAGTATCTTCCACATCGTTATCCATTTTTGCTTGTAGATCGTGTGACTGAAGTTCATGAAAACAGTATCGTGGGCTATAAGAATGTTTCCATAAACGAAGAGTTTATGCAGGGACATTTTCCTGGATATCCAATTATGCCAGGTGTGTTGATTGTGGAAGCGATGGCGCAAATCTCAGGAGTACTTGGTTTTATTATGAACGATGAGAAGCCGCGACCAGGTTCTTTGTTCTTATTTGCGGGTGCTGAGCGGGTTCGTTTTAAAAAACAAGTCGTTCCGGGTGATCAACTCGTGTTAAAATCAGAACTCATTATGCAAAAACGCGGCATTTACAAATACCAATGTACTGCCAGTGTTGATGGTGTGATGGCAGCGACAGCTGAAATTATTATCTCTCATCAGAAACTAGAGCAGGCATGAGTAAAAACGACTTAATTCATTCTACTGCAATTATTGATGCTTCAGCAGTTATTGCTGACGATGTCAAAATTGGTCCCTTCACGATTATTGGTCCAAATGTTACTATTGGTTCAGGCACGACAATACACTCCCATGTAGTGATTGGTGGTTACACACGTATTGGAAGCGGAAATGAAATTTTCCAATTCGCCAGTGTGGGCGAAGTTTGTCAAGACCTTAAATATTCAGGTGAAGAAACCTGGCTGGAAATTGGTGACAACAATAAAATTCGTGAGCATTGTAGTTTGCATCGTGGCACTGCTCAGGATAAGTCGTTAACTAAAATTGGTAGTAATAACCTGTTAATGGTCAATACGCATATTGCACATGATTGCGTTGTTGGAAGTAACAATATTTTTGCAAATAACGTGGGTGTTGCTGGCCATGTTCAGATCGCGGATTACGTGATTGTTGGTGGTAACTCTGGGATTCATCAATTTTGTAAGGTGGATTCTTATAGCATGATTGGTGGTGCATCTTTAATTGTTAAAGATGTTCCTGCCTATGTTATGGCGTCTGGAAATCCTGCACATGCGTTCGGTCTTAACCTTGAAGGTATGCGTCGTAAAGGTTGGTCTAAGCAAGTGATTAATGGCTTACGTGATGCTTTTAAACTAATTTATAAATCAGGCTTGACGACTGAACAAGCGATTGAACAAATAACAGCTGATATTTTACCAAACGTTACTGAAGTTCAATTATTGATTGACTCATTGATTGAATCTAAGCGCGGTATTGTGCGTTAAGTTATGTTGTAACTACTCTTTGTTGAAAAGCTCTTTTCATATTTTATATGGATATAAAATATTGATTTGCAATAAATGGGTAGTGAATAAAAAAGACATCTTCGGATGTCTTTTTTAATGTCTAGTATTTCTGACTAAGCTGATTTAGCTATTTTTAAAGAAACCCGCTTCTTCAGATTGTGGATAGGTCGCAATCAACTTGTTTTTATAGACTTCAGCCGTTTGTGTGTTTTTATTTACATCTTTCGCAATGCTGTAGAGTTGGTAAAGTGATCTGGGAGCTTTGCTAGAATCTGGAAATTTGGCCGCTACCGTTTCATAGTTTTTTTTAGCTTCATCATAATTGGGTGGTTCAATCGCTAGATTGAATTCAGCCAACCAAAAATAAGCATTCCCAGTGTAGACACTATTTGGATTGTTCTTCACGAAATTTTGCATGGGCGCTATGGCTTTTTTAGCACCACCTTGTTTATAAGCTTCTAGTGCAACCGTATAAGCAGCTTTATCTAATTCGGCTTGATTGGTGCTACTTACAGTTTGATTGCCTGTTGATGCAGGTGTAGAGTTGCTTACTGGCTCTGAATTATCTAGCGGTGAATTGTGACCAGAAGTGGGATTTGTTTCTTCAGACTGACTTTCAGGAGCAGTTTCATCGGTTGGATCGATTTTTTGCTGTAGTAATTCTAATCGTTGGTCTAGATCAGTATAGCGATTGGTTAATTCTTTATTGAGTTGATCTATTTGGTGATCTTGTTCTTCAATTTTTCCACGTAACTCACGTAATTGATTCTCTAAACGCTGATTTTGCTGAATTAAATCCCAGCTGGTATTGGTTGGGGTAGGAGTAGCTTGTGGCGTATTAAAGGTTCCTGAGCTACTTTGGCTCAGACCGCGGGATTCAATTGGAATATTGGCATAAACTTGCCCGATACCGATGAATGTAAGAGAGAGGGCAAGTAGCGTATGCTTAATGAGCATTTTATTAATCCAAAATATCAAATATTTAATCTGTAGGTTAGATTAAATGTGAAAGTCAAAATTTAATCCAATGTAAAACAGCTTAGGATTGAATTGCAATACGTATTTACAATGTTGGTATACAAATTAAATAGATGAAAATTCACGAGTTGAATTTGAAGATTGCTTTAATTCTACATAGGTTGTTTGTAAAATAATCAGTTGAATGAAACACTTGGATATATTGTAAAAAGACTCTTGCAAGATTGCTAAAAGTCTCTATACTCTGACCTTGCAATGGTAGCCCCGCTGGTGGCTTCGCAATTGTACTCTGAAAACCCCGCCAGGACCGGAAGGTAGCAACGGTATCAGAAATACGATGTGCCGAAGTTTTGCTAGTGGGGTTGCCACCAGTTTCTTATAATAATATTATTTAATTCTAATTTATCATTTCACAATTTTTGTTTTAGCTTGATCTCGATTTAAACTTTATTTTTTATTCATGATCACTTTCTTTACGTGAAATCGCTTTCATAATCGCATCCATTTCAAACCCCCGATATTGTAAAAATCTGATCTGTTTGGCTTTAATTTTGGGATCTTTAGAAACGTCAATTCCATATTTTTTGACTTTTAATTGATAAGCTTCTTCATACCAATCAATTTCATTCATGTCATTTTGAGCAAGCTCTTTATCTATACTCTTTGCACGTAGCGCGAGTTTGATCCGATTCGGTCCTTTGCCTTTGCGTATTTGGCTTCGTACCACCATTTCAGCAACTCGTTGATCACTTTGGTAATTTTCTCTTGAAAGCTCATCGACGAGAGTAATTACTTCTTCACGGTTATCGGCATATAAAGCGAGTTTTTCAATCAAATCTTTCTTTGAATATTCTTTACGGGTTAATACTGCAAAAGCGTAGGATCTTAATCGTGTGCCTGTTAATCCAGGTCGCTTAGTTTTTTGACCTGAATTCTCGGTATCTTCTAAAGTATCATCACTCGTATTGTTGGTTTTTTTTGAAAATGATTGATGATCAAATATTAATTCTGAGTGTGTTGAATTTGATAAATCTGAGGAGTTTGAATCTTTTGAGCTTAATTCATCACCATATTGATCTTTAAGTTTTTGGTAATCGATGAATTGAGGGAATTTAGCATCTTTTGAAGAGTCATTCATAACAGGATCTGCTCAAGTACAAATAAAATAAAACGCCCAAAAGGGCGTTTTATAGTTTAACGATATATGATGAGTTTAAACATCTAGAAAGTCAGTTTCTTCTTCTTTTTCATCAGTAGGTGCTGGAGTTGCAGTTACAAGTAGACGTTCGCGAATCATGCGATCGAGCTCGATTGCTATTTCAGGGTTTTCTTCCAAATGGCGTATCACGTTGTTTTTACCTTGGCCGATCTTATTGCCTTGGTATGAATACCAAGCACCTGCTTTTTGAACGAGTTCTTGCGCGACAGACAGGTCAACGAGTTCACCCAAATGATTCACGCCTTTGCCGTACATGATTTGGAAAACAGCTTCACGGAATGGGGGGGCCATTTTGTTCTTCACTACTTTCACACGTGTTTCAGAACCAACAATCTCATCGCCTTCTTTGACTTGACCAATACGACGAATATCAAGACGAATAGAGGCATAGAATTTCAGTGCATTACCACCAGTTGTTGTTTCTGGACTACCAAACATCACACCAATTTTCATACGAATTTGGTTAATGAAGATCACCATACAGTTTGAGCGTTTCGCATTACCTGTAATTTTACGCAGTGCTTGACTCATAAGACGTGCTTGAAGTCCCATATGCGAGTCACCCATTTCGCCTTCAATTTCGGCTTTAGGGGTGAGTGCAGCAACAGAATCGACAACGATCATGTCTACAGCACCAGAGCGTACAAGCATATCTGCAATTTCAAGGGCTTGCTCACCATGGTCAGGCTGAGAAACTAATAGGTTATCGAGGTCTACACCCAGCTTGCGCGCATATTGTGGATCTAATGCGTGTTCAGCATCGATGAACGCACACGTTCCGCCTGCTTTTTGGCATTGAGCAATCGCTTGTAAAGTCATTGTGGTTTTACCTGAAGATTCAGGACCATAGATTTCTACAATACGACCTTTTGGAAGTCCGCCAATACCTAATGCAATATCAAGTGTTAAAGAGCCTGTTGATACAGCTTCAACTGCTTGAACAGTATTGTCACCCAAACGCATCACTGAGTTTTTACCAAATTGTTTTTCAATTTGACTTAAAGCCGCAGTGAGCGCTTTGCTTTTGTTCTCATCCATCTCGTAACCTCAAAAACGATGTAATATCACTAATAACTTAAGTGGATGTATTAAATAAATTCTCATGTCCACAAGGCTTATAGTGACAGAAAAAAAATATGTATTCTATGTCATTCTAATGAGCTACGACATAAATTGTCGTGCTATTAGTCGTCATCATAAGACCACTGCTGATCGAACTGTTGACCATTTTCTTGTCTAAACTTACTGATATCTCGACGATCTTTTTTACTTGGTCGGTGGTCAGGTCGTGCAAGATTATGCAATTTTCTTTGCGAAGAAAGCAACTCGCGTTTTGCAATACTGGCTTCAGTCTCTTCATATAAGAGTTGTGCTGATGGAGCGCCACCGCGTACAGCGGAGAGTGCTTTTACCACGACAGTCTTTTTTTCAAAACCTTGTTGGATGGTAAGTTCCATACCAATACGAACTTCACGAGAAACTTTAATACGGTCATTATTGTGGTGAACCTTACCACCTTCAATCGCATGCTTGGCAATCGAGCGTGTTTTAAAAAAACGAGCTGCCCAAAGCCATTTATCGATGCGCATTGATTCATTCAGTTGCTCAGGCTGTTTTGACATTTAATTCCTTAAATTCAATCATGTCTAATAAGTTGAGTAATTCTGTAAGATTGTTAATCGCAGAGTATCCCAATTCATCAATATTGCGTTCTGGTCGATCACTCGACGGTTGGGTAATCGTCACCAAATGCTGAAGCCCAAATTTTTCAGCGCCTTTAAGCACTGGTGCAGTGTCATCAACGAGCATGGCATTGTTTGGATCGAATGGGAATTTCTGCTGGAGGATTTGCCAAAATTCAACAAATTCTTTGGAATATCCAATTTCTTCGCTACTGATCATGACTTCAAAATATGGGCTGAGATCGACATTTTCAAGTTTAAGTTTTAAACCTGCGCAATCAGCATTGGTCAGTAACCAACAACGATAGCCTTGCTCATTAAGTGTTTTTAATAGTTCAAAACATCCTTTGCGTGGACGGATTTTATCTTTAAAGTCGTGTTGAAGTTGAAGAACATCAACGCCCACTTTAGCCGTCCAGTAGCGAGATGAATACCATGATAATGTATGCTTGTGTTCTTGATAGAATGCATACAAAGTGTCATGACTTTGCGCTAAAGTACATTGATGTATTTGCGCGTGACGTTCTGGGAGTTTGATATTCCAGATCGAATCATCGAAAGCAAGGTCGAGTAAGGTGCCATCCATATCGAACATGATAATTGGCTTGGTTAAATCAGACATAAAATAGGTTTTTATCCATGTTTATTACAACTCAAGCACCACAAGATCAACAAATTTTAAATTTAGTTCCAATCATGGCGTTTGCAAGTAAAATTCTATTGGAAGAATACCAAAATTATTGCGCTGGGCGTGAGTTTAAAATTATAGAAAAAGATGATCATTCGCCTGTGACACAAGCGGATTTAAAAGTGAATGCTTATTTAATTGAACAATTGGCTATTTTAACCCCTGACATTCCGGTGCTTTCAGAGGAAAATGATCACTCTGAACGTCATACGTGGTCAACCTGTTGGATGCTTGATCCTTTGGATGGTACAAAGGAGTTTATTCATGAACGGGATGAATTTACGATTAATTTAAGTTTGATTGAAAATAATCAAACGGTCTTTTCTGTGATTGCTGTGCCAACCGAACAAGTCATGTATGTCGGGTATTTAACTGAATTACCTTATAAATATTCATTTAGTCAAAAAACGTGGGAACGTTACTGTAAGTTTAAAGATAATGAAACTGATGCGATTCAAGTCGGTTTAAGCCACAGTAGTAAAAATCCAAAATACCAACAATATATTGAATATCTCGAACAAGACAATCCTGTGATTCGTCGTGAGGCGGGGAGCGCATATAAGTTTTGTATGATGCTTGAAGGTGAAATTGATATTTATCCTAGATTTCACCCGACTTCAGAATGGGATACCAGTTCTGGACAGGGATTGTTAGAAAGTATTGGTGGTGGTTTGGTGAGTTTAAGTGCGATTCCCTTTACCTATAATCAAAGAGATACAGTTTTAAATGATGGATTTATTGCCTTTAGAGATAAAGATAACCAAAAAATAGCATTAGAGGCCCTTACTAACGTCGTATTGTGAACTGGTTTACTGAAAAAGCCATGCTATAGTGTGTATTGATTAGACTAGTTTACAATTTTTATGTCGCTGAAGTTGTTACCACCCAGCATGTTACATGCTTTGGATTTGTTACCAGATCCAAAAATTCCTGTCACTTTATTCACACGTCATTCTGTGCGTGAGCAAGTCGCTGGGCAGGGGTTGGCGGGGTATGACTTACAGTTAACCGAATCCGGGCGTGAACTTGCGCAAGCTTGGGGGCAACATTTAGTTGAAAATACTGATCGGGTTATTCAGCATTGTATTTCAAGCCCGATCCAGCGTTGTGTTGATACAGCTGCCTTGATGATTGAAGGTGCTGATCAGATTATTCAACCGAATACGCATCATATTGAAATTGTTGAACAAGGGCTATTGGTTGAACCTGGAAGTTTTGTTTTGGATATTCAGCAGGCAGGGCCTTATTTTCAAGACCAAGGTGCTTTGGGTTTTATTAATAGTTTTGTGAAGAATGCTTTACCTGGCATGAAGCATCCCATTGGCGGGGTGATTGATGTGCTTGAGTTGATTTATAACACTCACCCACAGTGTAACAATGGTCTAAGCTTGGCTGTGAGTCACGATACCATTTTGGCTGCGATTATTACGGTCATCTCGGGCAGAACAAGTTTAGATCAAAGAGACTGGCCACAGATGATGGAAGGTTTGTTTGTGTGGTTTGAAGGTGATAAATTTCTAGATTCTAAACTGCGCTGGATTTGGCGTGGCGAACGGCACGAATTGGCAATCCGTAATTTTAAAAATTTATCTTTGCAATAAAGTTCAATATTAGCTTTTCTTCTTCATCAATTAAACTATTTGAGCATGATTAAAGTGCGAATAGCTTAAGTGGAGTGTAATTTTGACTATTTGTTTGTAAGTTAAATGGTTTAAATTATAAATTTTAGATATAAAAAAAGCCCTTAAAAGGGCTTTTTTACAATGCAACTTAGTTAGCAGCTAAAGCTTTAACTTGTGCATTTAAACGGCTCTTGTGACGAGCAGCTTTGTTTTTATGGATGATACCTTTATCAGCCATACGGTCAATTACAGGTACTGCAGTTTTGTAAGCTTCAGTAGCTGCTGCATAGTCACCAGCTGCGATAGCTGCAACTGTGCGTTTAAGATATGTACGAACCATTGAACGTAAGCTAGCGTTGTGTTTACGTGCTTTAACGTTTTGACGAGCACGTTTTTTAGCTTGAGCAGAGTTTGCCACTCGTGCACTCCTTGAAAATAGATTGGTCTGGGCGGGCTGAAATTACATCTAAAAATCTTCATCAGAAGAATTTTCACCAGCCCGTAAACAAGTGCCACATTGTGATTAATTGAGTCGGTAAAGTCAAGTCTTGACATGCTTTGACAACATTTAAGATGCATATAAAATCAATATAATCCGCTAAATTACATGAATCCAAGAGGGAATGATTAAAAAATGACTAAATTGATAAATAAAGCGGTCGTCATTGGAGCAACAGGATTGGTCGGACGAAAGTTGGTAAATGAATTACAAGACTTAGCTATATGTAAAGCTATATTGGTTATTGTTCGTAAAGAAGACGAGCAATTTAAACAGTTGAGCAAGGTTGAGCAATTGGTTATTGAAGACTTTCTGATGCTGAATGATCAGGATGTGGCGGGATGTAGCCATGCTTTTAGTTGTTTAGGCACTACGATTAAAAAAGCAGGTTCTAAAGCCAATTTTTATGCCATAGATTTTGAGATGAATGCTCATTTTGCAGATTTGTTTGAAGCCACCGAAACACATTATTTAGTGGTGAGTACTGAAGGTGCGAATACAAATTCTCCATTTTTCTATAATCAAGTGAAGGGTGAGCTCGAAAATCATCTAGAGCAATCAGCATTGGCGCGTATTTCTATTATTAGACCTTCTTTGTTATTAGGAGAGCGTAACGAGTCACGTACTTTAGAGGATGTTTCACAGGCTTTATTTAAGCGTGTATCGCATTTTATGCCGAAGTCTTTTAAATATAAGCCAGTGACAGCAGATCAAGTGGCTCATACTATGGTCGAGGTGGCGCAGTCACAAACTGAAAAATTCAAAATATATGATAATTTACAGATCCAAAATATCAAATAAGAGGGAATTCAACAGTGTCTAATCCAGCATTTGTGACATGTGATTTATTAGATGATCATCCAGAGCATGATTTTCAAGTGGTTTCCCCATCGATTGATGGTAAGTTTTTCAAAAGCTATGGCGCTGTAAAGAGCTTTGGTGGACAAGTCGTTACTGTTAAGTGTTTTGAAGATAATTCACGTGTTAAAGAGCTATTGGCCACAGATGGTCAAGGTAAGGTCTTGGTTGTCGATGGTGGTGCTTCTATGCGCTGCGCGTTGATGGGTGACATGATTGCTGAATCAGCAGTGAAGAATCATTGGAATGGTGTGATTATCTACGGTTGTGTCCGTGATGTGGACGCAATTGTTGAATTAGATCTAGGTGTCCATGCCTTGGCTGCCATCCCTCAAAAGAGTAATCGTAAAGGTTTGGGTGAGGTCGATGTTAGTTTGAGTTTTGGCGGTGTCACTATTCATTCAGGTGATTATGTCTATGCGGATAATAATGGCATTATCATCGCAAAGGAAAAGCTTGTTGATCTGTAATATTGATTGATAGACAGATAGATTGAAAGAATCAGTTGGTAATAAAAATTAAAAGGACAATAAAATGGTAAATCATCAAATTAAAGTGGTGCAGGCTTTGCTCTCAGGTTTAACTGAAGGTGGTCGTGGTGTTTCAGGTACACCATTTCCGAAGCAACCTGAAAAAGCATTAAAGCTTTATGAATTTGAAGGTTCGCCATTTTGTCGTCGTGTTCGTGAAGTGTTGACCACCCTAAATTTGGATTATGAGGTTTATCCATGTCCTAAAGGTGGAAGAAAGTACCGCAAAGTTGTGAAGGAGCTAGGGGGCAAGACACAATTTCCATTTTTGCTGGATGAAAATACAGGTGAAAAACTGTATGAGTCTCAAGACATCATTCATTATCTTTTTAAACATTATGGCAATACAGGCCGTACACCTGTGAAATTCTCCCATTACCCGAAGATTCCTGTTGCAGCATTTGCAGGAACTTTAGTCAATGGTGCGCGTGGTGTGTTTATTAATAAGAACATTCTTGATCGTAAAGCACCTGAACAGCTTATAGAGTTATGGGGGTTTGAAGCGAGTCCTTATACACGTGTTGTTCGCGGCGTGCTCACAGAATTAGAACTCCCGTTTAAATTCCATAATGTTCCTAAAGAGCGCTGGCAAGACCAAGGTCCAGCCATATTACGTTTAAAACCAGGCAAATATATCCCTTTAGCTGGCGGTAAGCGTGAAAGTGTAGTGAAGGTGATGAATCGTGAAGCACAAGATATCCAAGTACCCTATTTAGTTGATCCCAATACAGCAACAAAACTGTTCGAATCTAAAAAAATTGTGGACTATCTTCTGCATCAATATGGTGAGTGATGATTCTTTTGTTGTTCATTGCTGATGGTTAAGCTATTAGAAATCATTTGATTGGAGATAAAGCGTTTGCTTTAAAAGGTATTTGTTAAATTTGATGGCAGATTCATGGTGTGATTTCGATTAAAATCCTAAATTAGTCTTTTACTAATCGTGTCTATCATTATGTTGAATAAGCTTGCGCAAATTTTCAGTAAAAAACCTTCTGGGGAACAGGTTTACTTAAAGCAAAATCGAATTGAGTTTAATGATAGCCAAGGCTTTGTTGTGGATGGTTTTGTGTTGAATGATCTGTCCGAGCGATTAGAGTATTTTTCAAACCGTAAACTTAAGAAATTTGATGATCTGAAAGAGCTTTACTTCAAATCAATGTTAATCAATGAAAAAATTGATTTAGAAATTGCCAATCAGCGATTTCTCGCACGATTGGGCAATACAGAAGAAAACTTACTACAGCTCAAAGCCTATATTGCATTATTGAATGATTATTACCGTCAATTTAAACGCGAAAAATAAAAATAACGTTGCTTATTCCATTGTTAAGCACTTTGATTGAGCATAATCTCATCTTAATTTCTAAAGGTGGATCACTATATTTCAGCATGTAAAATTCACGCATGGCTGGAATTCAACATGATAAGATAGCGCACATGTGATTTAGACCATAAAGCGATCTTCATGTTTCAGAATGAAATTTCACAACTTAATATAAAACAACTTAAATCGAATGAAAAAAGATGGGTCGGTACCATTCAGGGATCTGCCGCAGCTTTGTTATTTAAAGAAATAGCGGAAAGTTCGGATCGCTTATTTGTATTGGTTGCTCGAAATAATCAACATTTAGGTCAGCTTGAAAGTGAATTAGAGTTTTACGGCATTAAACCCACGATTTTTCCAGACTGGGAAATTCTTCCTTATGACCGTCTATCACCGCATCAAGATATTGTCTCTGAACGATTAGCCATTTTGTCAAATATGCCTCAAAAGGGGGTGTTATTGCTTTCGAGTACAACCTTAGCACAGCGAGTTGCACCAACGTCTTGGGTATTGGGTGA
Source organism: Acinetobacter sp. CY73 (assembly GCF_059515865.1). NCBI lineage: Bacteria > Pseudomonadati > Pseudomonadota > Gammaproteobacteria > Moraxellales > Moraxellaceae > Acinetobacter > Acinetobacter sp. CY73. The sequence goes on from NZ_JCAKMZ010000006.1 coordinate 55,442, forward strand.
GCACTTTGATATTCAAGTGGCTCAAAAATTTGATTTGGAACAACAGAAGCGACGCTTGATACAAGCAGGATATCACTTGGTGGATACTGTTTATGATCATGGTGAGTTTGCTGTTCGCGGCAGTATTATGGATATATATGCTTCGGGGCAAGCTGCCCCGATTCGTATTGATCTATTTGATGATGAGGTAGAAACTTTAAAGTTCTTTGATCCTGAAACACAAAGAACCAGCAACAAAATTGAAGCTTTTACTGTATTACCTGCCAAAGAATTTCCACTAAAAGAAGGACGATCCGTCTTTAGAGATCGTTATGCAGAAGCATTTCCAAATTCAAATCCGAAGAAAAATCCCATTTATCAAGATGTCATGGAAGGCATAGCATCGCCAGGATTAGATTTTTATTTCCCCTTGTTTTTTGATAAAACAGTGATGCAAAGTCAATCGAGTATTACATCTTACTTACCAAGTCATTCCGTTGTCATTACAGATAAGAGCATTGATGATGGTTTAACAGGGTTTTGGAAAGAAGTTTATCGACGTTATGAAGACCGACGCCATAATGTTGATCAGCCTTTATTAGCACCTGAAGATCTATTTTTTCAACCCAATCAAGTTTTTGAACAGTTAAATCAATTTTCTCGAATCATCGCTACACCTGAACCCATTGATGAAAAAGTAGGTGCAATCAATTTAAGTACTTTGCAGTTACCACGTCTTCCTGTCGATCCAAAGCATGAAAGACCATTTCACTTGGTCAAAAGCTATATTGATCAAGCCAATCATCCTGTTTTATTGGTGGCTGAGAGTGCGGGTCGTCGTGAGTCTTTAAAGGATTCTTTACGTGCCAGTATGGGTGATATTCCTGTTGTTGAGAACTATGATCAATTTATTCAAAATCAATATTCTGTAGCGATTACCAATGCGCCTTTAGAACGTGGTTTGGTGGTTGTAGATAAACTAACGGTCATCTCAGAAAACCAGTTGTATGAACATCGTGTTGTTCAGCGCCGTCGTAAGCGTCAACATGAAGTGTCTGAAGAGTTCTTGATCAAGAGCTTAACTGAGTTAAGTTTAGGTTCACCTGTCGTTCATATTGATCATGGTGTGGGGCGATATGCTGGCTTGGTGACGCTCAGTATTGATCAGCAAGATCATGAGTTTCTGCAATTGGATTATGCAGATGCAGCTAAGGTGTATGTGCCTGTTACCAATTTGCATTTAATCAGTCGTTACAGTGGTGGTGATCCAGATTTAGCACCATTGCATAAATTAGGGACAGATGCATGGAGTAAGGCAAAACGTAAAGCTTTAGAGCAGATTCATGATGTGGCGGCAGAGCTTTTACATATCCAAGCGCGTCGAAAATCAAAACCAGGGATTAGTTTTGAGGTGGATCAATCCGCATATATGCAATTTGCCAGTGGTTTTGCTTATGAAGAGACCTTAGATCAGGCTAATGCGATTGATGCAACTTTACATGATATGCAACTTGCCAAACCCATGGATCGTTTGGTATGCGGTGATGTGGGTTTTGGTAAAACGGAAGTCGCAATGCGCGCGGCATTTGTTGCTGTGCAGAACAATAAGCAAGTGGCAGTTTTGGTTCCGACCACATTACTTGCGCAACAGCATTATGAATCGTTCAAAGATCGTTTTGCGGATTGGCCAATTCGTATCGAAGTCCTTTCACGCTTTGGTTCGAATAAAGCTCATCTTAAAATCATCGAAGATCTTATCGATGGTAAGGTAGATATTGTCATTGGTACGCATAAAATCTTGCAGGAAAATGTTCAATTTAAAAATTTGGGCTTAATGATTGTCGATGAAGAGCATCGCTTTGGTGTGCGTGATAAAGAGCGTATTAAAGCGATGCGTGCCGATGTTGATATGCTGACATTGACTGCAACACCGATTCCAAGAACGCTGAATATGGCATTTTCTGGAATGCGTGATTTATCCATTATTGCCACACCGCCTGCGCGTCGCTTAGCGGTCAAGACGTTTGTCAATGAACATACTGAAGCCACCCTGAAAGAAGCAATTTTGCGTGAATTGCTTCGTGGTGGACAGGTTTATATCTTACATAATGAAGTCGATACCATAGAACGTGCTGCTGAAAATGTCCGTGTGCTTGTGCCAGAAGCACGTGTCGCGGTCGCTCATGGTCAAATGCGTGAACGTGAACTCGAACAAGTGATGCAGCAGTTTTATCATAAAGAATATAACGTATTGGTGTGTTCAACGATTATTGAAACAGGGATCGATGTACCGAATGCCAACACCATTATCATCGAGCGAGCAGATAAGCTGGGTCTAGCACAATTACATCAACTTCGAGGGCGTGTGGGACGTTCACATCATCAAGCCTATGCTTATTTGATGGTGCCTTCAATTAAAGGATTGAAAGGTGACGCTGAGAAACGTTTGGATGCGATTCAACGTGCTTCAAATCTAGGAGCTGGCTTCATGTTGGCGACAGAGGATTTAGAAATTCGAGGTGCGGGTGAATTGTTGGGTGAGCAACAAAGTGGTTCGATGAATGCGATTGGATATAGTCTGTATATGGAAATGCTTGAAAAAGCCACCAAAGCCATTCAACAAGGTAAAACACCAAATTTTGATGCACCTTTATCATTAACCTCTGAAATCAGCTTGCATATGCCTGCACTGATACCAGATGAATATTTGGGTGATGTACATCAACGCTTAATGTTCTATAAGCGAATCAGTAATACCGATTCACAAGAAAAATTAGATCATATTCGTATGGAGTTGATCGATCGTTTTGGTGTTCCACCTCAGCAAGTTAAATACTTATTTAGTGTGCATCAGCTTCGAATCAAAGCTGAACAATTGGGTATTACGAAGATTGATTTGGGTACACATGGCGGTAGTATTGAATTTTCACCCGATACACCTGTACAAGCGATGAGTATTATTCAGATGATCCAAAAACATCCAACTTTCTTCCGTATGGATGGGGGGCAACGTCTTAAAGTCATGGTCATGCTTGAAGAGTCTGATCAACGTATCCAGTTTGCCAATGATTTACTTGAGCAGTTACTTCAGACTTTGAATGCAACTTAACTTTTTCAAAGCTAAGTATAGTTAGAAAAGAAACGATGTTTTAAATCAGGTTTTAAGATGAGTATTGATCAAACTTTATAAGTACAAATACTGATTAAAGTGGTCTAAATCTTTAATGTTTCAACATTCGATCTAAGGTCATATAGTGAATCAATTATTTTGCAAATGTTTTTATATCAAAAGGGCATACTAATAATATTCAGCTCAAAACTGTTGTGTTAGTATTGGTTTATCAATTTAATTTTGCGTCATTTATAAATATATGTTTAGTTTGCACCCACAACTTGCTCAAGATACTTTTTTTGTTGGCGATTTTCCGCTTTCTACATGTCGTTTAATGAATGATATGCAATTTCCTTGGTTGATCCTTATTCCTCGTGTACCTGGTGTGACTGAGTTGTATGAACTCAGCCAAGCAGATCAAGAACAGTTTTTAAGAGAATCTAGTTGGTTGTCTAGTCAATTGTCACGCGTATTTCGTGCTGATAAAATGAATGTTGCTGCATTGGGCAATGTAGTTCCGCAATTACATTTCCATCATGTCGTTCGCTATCAAAATGATTTGGCTTGGCCAAAGCCAGTTTGGGGTGTTGCACCAGCAATTCCTTATAGCAATGATGTGCTTGCACATATGCGTCAAACATTAATGCTTGCGTTACGTGGTCAAGGTGATATGCCTTTTGATTGGCGTATGGATTAATTTTTAATCAATATTAAATAATATTATAAAAAACAGTGTGATTTGAGGTAATAGCCATTGCCAATGGAAAGAATGCTGGACAAAGAACCACAACAATTTGAAGTACTCCAAAGGATTATGGGGTACTTAATGGTGGCATTACTTGTTATTGTCTATTATTTCACGTCACCCAATACAAATTATCAGATTTTATTTCCTATATTTATTTGTATTCTGCTGTTATTCACGCCTAAGATTTCCCATTTAATTCAATATAAATATGGCAGTCGGGCACATCGTAATGGTTTTTTCCTGATTGATGTTGTGGTTGTCGCTTCTGCATTGGCAGCAGTACATTTGAGTCTATTGGTCACCTTTGTATTGTTATTTGGTCTGATTTATACTGCTTTTAACAATAAAATTGCGATGATGGTGAGCTCTATTTCTATTTTGCTCGGTATCATTGTCTTTTATTTTAATACAATTTTCATTTATGGCTTTGATGACTATTTCCAACAGACATCGATCGAACTTTCGGTTATTTCCTGTTTATGTACGATCATTTTTGTCAATTTTGCAAATTATTATCAAAATCGCCGTGTAAAAAAGCTTGATATGCAACGACAAAGTTATTTCAAGGAAATGAACCGTTATATTGAATTGTCAAATCAGCTAAGTCGTTATGCGCCGATTCAGCTTTGGCAATCGATCATGCGCGGTGAGTCAGAAGCAAAACTAGAATATAAACGTAAAAAAATCACCATCTTCTTTTCAGATATTCAAGGTTTTACGGAACTATCAGAAACCCTTATTCCTGATGATCTAGCATTTGTACTCAATGATTACTTGAGTCATATGACGGAGATCGCGAAGCAATATGGTGGAACGATTGATAAGTTCATGGGTGATGCTATTCTGATTTTCTTTGGTGATCCGGATTCTCAAGGCGTAGAACAGGATGCTAAAAACTGTATAGATATGGCAATGGCAATGCGTCAGCAAATGAAGTTTTTGCGTGAGCGTTGGGTGAAGATGGGTTATCCCGCTTTGCATGTTCGAATGGGTGTGAGTACGGGATATTGTCACGTTGGAAACTACGGTGCAGTACATCGGATGGCATACACCATCGTTGGGCGTGATGCGAACTTAGCCGCACGTTTACAAAGTGCAGCCGATATTGATGAAATATTGATTTCTGATGAAACTTACAAATTAGTGCGTAATCATTATCTGTGTGCGCCTCAAGCACCTGTTGAATTAAAGGGAATTCAAGGTGATGTCAAAAGCTGGCAAGTGATGGAAAAGTATAGTTCACGCGAAGACAATCAGCAGTGGTTTGATTATGAGTATAAAGGTTTTCAGCTTGTGTTGAATTTAGAGGAAATTCAGAATTATGAATATCCTGAGTTAGTTAATGTGCTCGAAAAAATGGTAGAGCGCCTAAAAGTTCAACAGCGTTTGACTACAGTTGCAGGAGTAGTGAAGCTCAATCCTGAAGATGAAGTCAGATAATCTTTAAAACTAGTATGGTTCAAGTTTACTTTTTTGAGTGGAAGATTAAAAAAGGTCGCATAAGCGACCTTTTTATTTGTTTCTGTTTTAGTGATTCTCAGATGCATGATTAATTGTATATTTGGGAATTTCAACTTCTAGGTCTTCATTCTCAATTTTAACTTGACATGATAAACGTGAATCTGGCTCTAAGCCCCAAGCACGATCTAACAAGTCAGCTTCAACGTCATTCATTTCATCTAAACCATCAAAGCCTTTACGAACCACAACGTGACAAGTCGTACATGCCGCAGACATATCACAAGCATGCTCAATTTTGATGCCATTTTTCAATAGGCTTTCACAGAGATTTGCATGAGGCTCAACTTCAAACTCAGCACCTTGTGGGCAAATTTGCGCATGTGGAAGAACTTTTATACGTGGCATAATTTTTACCTATTTAGTTTGAGTTTGACCAATCATCAAGCTTTGTACCTTTGAGGGCTTGATCAATGTGTTGATTCATACGTTTTGCTGCGAAAGCATCACTATGAACTTTGAGTGCTTCAACAGATTGCTCAATTGCTGTAATTTCATCTGATTGAAGCTGAGTTTGTAATTCATTTTTCGCAAGATTTAAAGCATTTAATTCAGCTTCATTTAAAAGCAGTGCATCCACTTTAAGCGCTTGTTCCAAAGCTTCAAGTTCGCGTTGTGCTTCTACTTTAGTTTCTTGCAAATGACGAGACGCTTTGTCTTCAGCAGCAAACTTAAAACCATCGACCAACAAACGCTCCATATCGGTATCAGATAAACCATAAGAGGGTTTGATATCAATCTGGGCTGAAACATTAGAAGTGGTTTCACGTGCTGAAACTGCAAGAAGACCATCAGCATCCACTTGATATGTAACTTCAATACGCGCTTGACCAGCAGTCATGGGTGGAATACCGCGCAGTACAAAACGACCTAAGCTACGACAGTGTTCAACTAAGTCTCGCTCACCTTGCACCACATGGATTAACATCGCAGTTTGACCATCTTGGTAAGTCGTGAATTCTTGGCGACGTGCAACAGGAATTGCAGTATTGCGTGAAATGAGACGCTCGACTAAACCACCCATGGTCTCGATGCCCAATGAAAGTGGGGTAACATCGAGGAGGAGAGAACCATCAGTAGAATTACCAATCAATTGATTTGCAGTGATCGATGCACCAATCGCAACCACTTCATCTGGGTTAATGGTACATAAAGGCTCTTGGTTAAACACGTCACGTACAGCTTTTTGCACCGCATATGAACGTGTAGAGCCGCCGACCAGTACGACATTTTGAATATCGGTCAGTTCAAGCTTTGCATCACGTAACACGCGTTTGCACACGCTAATAGTCTTATCGAGTGCGACTTGAATAATGGATTCAAATGTTAGTCGATCAAGCGTTAAATGTTGGTCGAGTAATTTTAATTCAACAGCTTCAACATCTGAAAGCGCTTCTTTCGCTTTACGTGCGTTGACAATGAAATGTGCATATTCTGTATCGTTTAAAGTCTCGATACTTAATTGTTTCTTTGCCCATTTTACGATTAATCGATCAAGATCATCACCACCCAATGCTGTATGTCCACCTGTGGCTAGAACTTCAAACACACCTTGTGAAAAACGTAAAATTGAAACATCAAAAGTACCACCGCCTAAGTCATAAATGACATAGTTTTGATCTGAGCTTAGATTGGTTTCTTGATCTAAACCATAAGCAACCGCAGCTGCTGTCGGTTCATTCAATAGACGAAGTACATTAAGACCAGCAAGTTCAGCGGCATCTCGAGTCGCTTGACGCTGTGCTTCATCAAAATAAGCGGGGACGGTAATGACTGCACCATTGATTGGATTTTGTAAACTTAATTCAGCACGGTCTTTAAGGTTTTTTAAAATTTCAGCAGAAATCTCAACAGGGGTTTTACGACCTTGATTCGTTTCAAATGCAGGCATTTGATTGTCTTCACCGACGAGTGCATAAGGGTGTTGAAACTTAATATCTGCTTTTGAACGACCCATAAAACGCTTAACAGAACTAATGGTATTGCGTGGATCTGTTGTTACAAAAGGAATTGCTTCATAGCCAAATTGAGTTTGGTCTTTTGCATAATGTACAACTGAAGGAAGAAGTACACGGCCTTGTTCATCATTGAGAACTTTAGCTTTGCCAGAAAGAACAGTTGCTACAAGGGAATGGGTTGTCCCAAGATCGATACCAATTGCGATACGATGTTCGTGTGGCGCACTTGATTGTCCAGGTTCTGCAATTTGCAAGAGTGCCATGTGTTAAATCCCTTGAGAATATGTCAAAAAATTAAAATTAAAATTCATCATCTAAATCAAAATCTTCATCATCTAAAATTCGATCTTCACCTTTTAGGATGTCATTCATGACTTTTTGAAAAAATCTGAGTTTACGAACCGTATCTCTCGACTCTGCCCAATCTGCAGCATCATAATCGATTTTGAATTCACGGACTAAACCATCCATCCATTGTTGGACTTCATTTTTAAGTGATTTAAGTTGATCGCTTTCCGTTGCTTCATCCAGTTGTTCACGGATTTCTAAAGCAGATTGTAGAAATTCGAAGTCACTAATGGATTGATCGAGATGATGATCCTGCTTTTTAAGTGCAAGTAAATATCCTGCACGACTATCGACCTGAGATAATATTTTGTAGGCATGATTAATCTCGCTTGATTTAATCAATGCCTTGTCTTTATCTTCAGCTTTGTCTGGGTGATATTGTTGCTGCAATTTTAAAAAGTGAGCTTTTAAAGTTGCTAAATCAATATCGAGTGCTTCAGGGAGATCGAACAACTCAAAATGATTCATTAGGAGAAAATTCCAAGATGATTATGGGAAAAGCATATCTTTAATAAAATTAAAACAGTGTTGGACACTGTTTTAATTGGAAAGGGTGCACGTGGAAAATTATACAGTGAAAGATTCACCACAACCACATTCGCCTTTCTTATTTGGGTTATTAAATTCGAAACCTTCATTCAAGCCATTTTTAACGTAATCCATCTCCATACCTTCAAGATAGACTAAGCTTTTAGGGTCAACAAAAACTTTAACACCGTGCTGTAAAAATACTTGGTCATGCGTATCAACTTCATCAACGAACTCGAGTACATAAGCCAAACCAGAACAGCCAGAAGTTTTCACACCAACGCGAATACCTTCGCCCTTACCGCGATTTGATAAATAATTGCTGATATGGGTTGCAGCATTTTCAGTTAAATTGATCATGAAAACTCCATTCAATCATCAATAAAGCAAGTCTTAAAGCAAATTAGGCTTTAGTTTTTTTGCTACGGTAATCTTCAACAGCTGCTTTGATTGCATCTTCTGCAAGAACAGAACAGTGAACTTTAACAGGAGGTAATGCCAGTTCAGTTGCGATATCAATATTTTTGATTGCTTGTGCTTGATCGAGAGTTTTACCTTTCAACCATTCTGTCACCAAAGAACTTGATGCAATTGCAGAACCACACCCATAAGTTTTGAAACGTGCTTCTTCAATCACACCGTTATCATCGACTTGAATTTGTAGACGCATAACGTCGCCACAAGCCGGCGCACCGACCATACCTGTACCCACATTTTCAGCATTTTTATCTAAAACGCCAACATTACGAGGGTTTTCGTAATGATCAATTACTTTTTCGCTATAAGCCATGATGCTTCTCCAAAACTCGGGGTCAGCTTGATAAGTTTAAATATGGAGGCATCTTAAAAGTTTTCAAGCTGAAATATGCTTAAGATGCCATGAGACTTGTTCGGTCTTAGTGCTCTGCCCATTCTACTTTAGACAGATCAATCCCTTCTTTGAACATGTCCCAAAGCGGTGAAAGATCGCGTAGCTTTTGAACAGCAGTCTTGGTCACTTCAAGGACATGGTCAATATCTTCTTCAGTGGTGTATTTACCGAAACTGAAACGAATTGAACTGTGTGCAAGTTCATCAGATAAACCTAGAGCACGAAGTACATAAGAAGGCTCTAATGTTGCAGATGTACATGCAGATCCAGAAGATACTGCAGCATCTTTCAATGCCATCATAAGTGATTCACCTTCAACAAAGTTGAAGCTGACGTTTAAATAGTTAGCAACATTTTGAGTAGGGTGACCATTCAGGAAAACTTGTTCAAGATCTTGAACACCATTCCATAATTTGTCACGCAGTACACGAATACGTGCTTGTTCAGATGCTAAGTTTTTACCTGCAAGTTCAAATGCTTCACCCATACCGACGATTTGATGCGTAGCAAGGGTGCCAGAGCGCATACCACGCTCATGACCGCCACCGTGCATTTGAGCTTTCAAACGTACACGTGGGGAACGGCGAACGAATAATGCACCAATACCTTTAGGACCATAAATTTTGTGGGCAGAGAAACTCATCAAATCAACTTTCATCACGCTTAAGTCAATTTCAACTTTACCTGCAGCTTGTGCAGCATCAACGTGGAAATAAGTTTTGTTTGCGCGAGTCAATTCGCCGATTGCAGCAACATCTGTCACAGTACCGATTTCATTATTGACCATCATCAAAGATACAAGGATCGTATCTGGACGAAGTGCAGCAGCAACCATTTCAGGAGTAATTAATCCTGTTTGAGCTTCTGGCTCTAAATAGGTGATTTCGAAACCATCTTCTTCCAGTTCACGACACGTATCTAAAATTGCTTTATGTTCAATTTTACTGGTGATGATATGTTTGCCTTTAGAACCGTAAAACTGAGCAATTCCTTTGAGTGCAAGATTGTCAGATTCAGTTGCACCAGAAGTCCACACGATTTCACGTGGATCAGCTTTAATGAGGTTAGCAACTTGTTCACGTGCATATTCTGCTTTTTCTTCAGCTTGCCAACCGTAGGCATGCGAGCGAGAAGCAGGGTTACCGAAAGTGCCATCGAAAGTTAGGCATTCCATCATACGTTCAGCAACTTGCGGATCAACAGGAGTTGTTGCTGCATAATCAAGATAAATTGGACGTTTCATGTCAAATACCTGTAACCGATAAAAGGGCTGAATCTAAAGGTGCTGTGTTTTGACGAATGGCAACAGTTTGAACGTTGTCACGAGCGACTAAGTCAGCAAGAGTGATTTTAGCTAAATAATCGGCAATATGAAGGGAGAGTTCTTGCCATAAGTCGTGAGTTAAGCACATTGCACCATTTTGACAATTGCCTTTATGGTCACAACGTGTTGCATCAACAGTTTCATTTACAGCTTCAATAATTTCTAACACGGTGATTTCTTCTGCGCGACGAGCCAAATGGTAACCACCATTTGCACCACGGACGCTTGATACCAAACCATGACGTTTTAATTTGGCAAAGAGTTGTTCTAAGTAAGCAACAGAAATTGTTTGGCGGGCAGCAATTTCAGCTAACGTAATCGTTTGCTCAGATGGCTGCAAAGCTAAATCAAGTAATGCAGTCACTGCGTAACGACCGCGAGTGGTAAGGCGCATGATTCGATACACGTGTTTAGAGTAGATGTATGAATTTTATGAATCCTGACTAAATTAGTCAAGTTTTATTTGTAAATTCCTACTAAAATAGTAGGAATTAAATCGAAAGGGGTTTAATTCCTGTTTTTATTGAAATTATTATTTATGTTATTGAAAATAATTCCAAATATTATACACGATTAGAGTACAGAAAAGAACAGCTGTAATAATAAAGGCGACATTAATACGTTTCTGATTCATCTGCATACGGCGTATACGATTTTTGTACTGTTTTACTTCAACTTCTAAGCCATTGATTTTAGAGCGTTGAAGGTCAATTTTTTCAAGCAATGGTGCAATCCGTTTCTTAGAGGCGATACTCAGACCATCGTCATCGTTATTGATCAACCATTGTTTCCAGTCTGAAACTATTTTAGGAATAGAAAGGTGCAAAGATAAATCTTTAAATTCATCTTTTAAGACAATATCACCTTCAATACGCATTTTTTTCAAGCTACGGCGGTTACCAAAGACAAAGATCTGAATCATGTCAATTAAGGAACTATTCACCGTTAAATCAACAGGCTTTTCTGGTGCTTTTAAATCAAACAGTAGGCCTTTGTCTGTAAATTGTATATAAAAGTCAAAAAATGGGATGTAGCTATTCATTTTTATAGTAATTTGTCGTTCAACAAATTTTTTAGCTTGAAGGCGAACAACACGGTCATGTTTGAGGATAAAAGAATAGAATGTCTCTAATATCACCATGGCAATGTTAAGCAACAAACGAGTTTGACCTTGTTGATGTTGCGATTCACTCATAAAAAAAATCCTATTTAAAGTTTTCAATTTCCAAAGAAGTTCAGCTAATATTTATATATGCCAAACTAAATAATAATTTAACCAATGCTTTGTAGAACAGTTTAGCCAAAGGTTCAAGTGCTGAATTTGATAATATTAAGGTAATTTATGCATAAAATGGTTAATGCGTCGATAAAATATACAGGAGTAACACGGTGAAACAAGATTCTGATAACAATAAAGAACATGGATCGTTAGAAAATCAAGTTGAATCTCGTCCCAAACGCCAACGTTTGAATCGCAAGGCTTCTTTAGATTTTAGGAAATATACCAAACAAATTTGGTTGGCTGGTCTAGGTGCTTTTTCACGTGCTGAAGAAGAAGGCAGTAAAATGTTTGATACTTTAGTCCAAGTTGGCGAGGAACTAGAGTCTAAAACAGTTGAGATTACTGACCAAACTGTGAATAAAGTCGCTGAGAAGACCAAAGAATCTGTCACAGATACAAAAGATAAAGTTGAGAAACTACTTGATCATGGTGTCAGTACATCGTTAAATAAGATTGGTCTAGTGACAACTAAGGATGTTCAGCAGTTAGAGGGACTCATTCTTGCTTTACATCAAAAGGTAGATGCGTTGGTTGAAGAAAACAAAAAATTACACGATTTTATACAGAAAAAATGATCTAAATCTTTATAAAACAGCTTTTTTATTAATTTTTGGTCGTTATTTTGCAGAAAACCAGTCGAGTAGTCTTGCGTTCCCCCCCAAAGCATTGCTATAAAGTCGTCATGGCCTTTTTTAACTATAGCCTTAGATTTTAAACAAACGATATAAGAGGACGTAATCTTCATGAATAAATCAGAATTGATCGACGCGATTGCAGAGAAAGGGGGATTGTCTAAGACTGATGCAGGTAAAGCATTGGACGCGACTATTGCTTCAATTGGTGAAGCGTTGAAAAAAGGTGATACAGTAACTTTAGTTGGTTTCGGTACTTTCAGTGTTAAAGACCGCGCAGCGCGTACTGGCCGTAATCCTAAAACTGGTGAAGAGCTTCAAATTAAAGCAAGCAAAGTACCAAGCTTCAAAGCAGGTAAAGGTTTAAAAGATTCTGTTGCATAATAGACTCTGCTCTTAAAACGCGCCTTAGAGGCGCGTTTTTTATTTATTCGAAAAATATCCTACAGTTGTGATTCATTCGGATTTGAATATCAGTTAGAATCGCTTTGAAATAAAATATTGGATTACTCATGGAATCGTTTCGTAAACTCATTAAGGGGTGGCTTGGCAAAGTACTACTTGTTTTATTTTTAGCACCTTTGGCACTTGTTGGTATCGACGGGTACTTTAGTGGTGGAAATAAAGACGGTGTTGCCAAAACTGTTAATGATTTAGAAATTTCAAACAAAGATTTGGAAGCTCAAACTAAAAATTATAAAGAACAATTTTTACAAATGGTTCAGGGTGATGAGTCATTATTAAATCAAGATTATATTAATAATGCAGCGCTCGATAGTTTAGTTGACCGAGCTTTACTGATTCAACAAGCGAAGAAGTTGGGTATTTCGCTCAGTGATGCACAAATTGAACAGATGATTGCGCAACAGCCGAGCTTGCAAATTGATGGTAAGTTTGATCAGAAGGCATATGAAAATTACCTACGTTCGATTGGTATGACCAGTCAGGCCTTAATTGAGAACTTACGTCAAGATCATGGTTTGAAAATGTTGACTTCAACGATCATTAATAATGCATTGGTCAGTGAACTTGATATCCAACAAATTTCAAATTTACAATCTGAACAACGTGAATTGTATTTGTCATCTGTTAAATTGGATGATTACAAAAAATCAGTGAAAGTGACCAATCAAGAAATTGCAGATTATTACGCTAAACATCCCAACAAGTTTAAGCAGATGGCCTCTGTGGATGTAGATTATGTTGTTGTTTCTCCATCTATGGTTGCCCCTGCAAATACAACGGCTACGGATGAAGAACTACAGCAAGCTTATAAGCAATTTGTTGAGCAGCAAAATAAAAATGCAGTAAAACAAGTTAAGCATGTCTTGATTACTACTGACGCTCGTACTGATGCAGAAGCAGCTAAACTTGCAAACGAAGTATATGCAAAAATTCAAGCAGGGACTTCATTTGCAGATGCGGCTAAACAATACTCTGAAGATCCGACTTCTAAGGCCAATGGTGGTTTGATTGAGGGTTATGCTGCAGGTGTATTTGGTAATGCATTTGATCAGGCAGTAGATGCATCTAAAGGCGTCGTTTCTAAACCTGTGAAAACTGATTATGGCTATCACATTGTGTCATCGACATCTGAGGGCAGTCCAGTACCAAGTTTCGAAGCTGAGAAAGAACGCCTTACTGCAGAAGTCATTAAAAATAAGTCAGCAAATGTATTCTCGGATACAGTGAATGGTCTTAATGAGCTTGTAGTAGACAGCGATGCTTTAGATGTGGTCACTCAAGAAGTGAAAACGGCTAAAGTTATTACGTCAAAAGGTGTGACTTTAGGCACTCAAGACCCTGTTCTTGCTGATCCAGCAGTAAAAGTAAAATTGTTTAATGAGGATGTTAAAAATGGTGATCGTAATGCATCATCAAGTCTTCAGTTGGCGAACGGTGATACGGTGTGGATTAAGGTGCGTGAATATAATGCGGCAGGTGTACAACCTTTAGCAAAAGTAACGCCTCGTGTGAAAACATTGCTCATTAACCAGAAGGCATATGAGGCCGCAAAAGCACAAATCGTGAATGTCTTAGCTGACTTTAAAGCATTGCCAGCTGAGCAAGCTTTAGCGAAAAATAAGCAGTCTTTTGAGCGCGCAGGTGTGTTTACTCGTTCTCAAGGTTTAAAACGTGAAATTGAACGTGCTGCGTTTAGTTTAGCTGCGCCTAAGGCGGGTATGTGGTCAGTAACAACGGCTGCTTTAGCTGACGAAATGGTGATTGTTGCTGTCGCGGATATTCAGAAACCTGATCCAAGTAGTTTAAGTGCTGAAGAAAAACAGCAATTGATTAAGTTGTATCAGGGTTACCGTGGCACTCAATTGTTAAAAGATTATACTGAGTATCTAAAATCGGTTGCTAAGATTAAGTAATTTCTATTGAGTTATAAAAAAAGCGCTACGGCGCTTTTTTTATTTGTTGGATTTAGACCCGTCTGCATAATGTTGTTTTTTGTATTGACTTGGACTCATCAAAAAATGTTTTTTAAAGGCTTGACTAAATGCTGTTTCAGAGCTGTAACCGACTTTATGTGCAATTTGCTGAATGGGCATTTGTCCATTTATGAGTTGTTGACAGGCAAGTCGAAGACGATGTTGTTTGAGATAGCTGAGTGGCGGTTCACCGACAATACGATGGAATAAATCTGCAAATTTTGATCGAGACATAAAACATAATTCTGCGAGGCTTTCTACTGTCCAATGATATTCGGGTTGTCCGTGGATTGCATTAAATGCATTTGTTAGCTCAGGATGAGTGAGTGCCATTAACCAATTTGTGTTTAAATTATGCTGATCGTCTATAATGAATGTTTGATTATTATTAGACTGATTTAAGCCGTTTTCAGAATATTCTGTTGAGTTATTCTTTTGTTGCAGAATAAAGCCTCTCACTGACTCGATGAGCATAATACTCACGACATGATCCATAATTTTATGACGCCCAGGATGATTGTTTTGAGTCTCATTGGCAACAAAATATAGACCGATGCGTAGCCATTCAGGTTCTTGAGCATTTAAGGCATTACGCATATGCAGATAGTTGGGGAGAGCATTAATCAGTGGTATTGCCATGACACTATCTAGATGCGAACGGATCGTAAAAATAAGGCTTTGTGACTTTGTAGATTGATCGCCGAGGTGAATGGCATCATCCCGTAGCCCTCGAAACTGCTGGTCAATTAAATAGTTTTCCACGAGCTTTTGATTTGCATGGCTATGTCCGACATGCTTCATCCCTGAAGGGATAATCACCATATCTCCCGTGTTTAAATGCAGTTCAATGCCATTTTCAAATTTTAAAAATAACTCGCCAAACAGTGCGATATGCGTAATGACACTTTCTTGTTGATTGGATTGAAATGACCAGGTTCCTTGCCCTTGTAAATATAAATATTCGGTTTTTTTAAAATGAATATCCTCGAAAACCTGACTTAAAGCATCCATAACGATTTAATTTCCATTATTAAATTTAATATTATTGTTTTATTGCTGAATTTAAATGTGTTTAAAGGACAATTTCCATTCTAAAAGTGTCAAGGACTGAAGCATAGTTAATTTGGACGATTGCAACTGTAATCCTATTCATCAATCTCTAATGATATGAATAACAAAAATAGAATAGGGAATGCAAATGAATGCGCCTCTAAAATTAGAACAGCATCAGATCAATACTACAGCATTAAAAGGTCTTTCACTGGATAAAAAAAGATACCTTTGGCTGATTAGTCCAGCTTTGCCTGTGATTGGTTTAGGAATATTAGCGGGTTATCATTTTGCGCCGAAACCATTGAAGATTGTTTTTGCATTAGGTGGACCATTGGTGCTTCATGTCATCATTCCAACGATTGATACCATCGTGGGTACCGACAATAACAATCCTAGTCCTGAAGATATTAAATTACTTGAAAAAGATCCGTACTACGCGCGCTTAGTGAAATCTTTTATTCCAATTCAGTACGCAGCCAATATTTACGCCTGTTATTTAACATCGCGTAAAGAAACATCATTATTGGATAAAGTGTTACTCGGCATGTCCATGGGTGCGATCAATGGTATTGCGATTAATACAGCACATGAGTTAAGTCATAAGTCAGGACGTTTAGATCATATTTTATCGCATTTGGCTTTAGTGCCATCAGGTTATAACCATTTTCGTATTGAGCATCCTTATGGGCATCATAAGCGCGCAGCAACGCCTGAAGATCCAGCATCATCTCAAATGGGGGAAACTTTCTATGAGTTCTTGCCTAGAACGGTGATTGGATCATTTAAATCTGCGATAGAAATCGAACGTACGCGTTTAAAGCGCAGAGGATTGTCATTTTGGTCTAAGGATAATGAATTGTTACAAGGCTGGTCGATGTCTCTTGCTTTTCATTCGAGCATGATCGGGATATTTGGAAAAAGGGTATTGCCTTATTTAGCTGTTCAATCGACCTATAGCATTACATTATTTGAAATTATTAACTATATTGAACATTATGGATTATTGCGTCAAAAGGATACGAATGGTAAATATGAGCGGGTTTTACCAGAGCATAGTTGGAATAACAATAATATTGTGACCAATTTATTTTTATATCAGTTACAACGTCATTCGGATCACCATGCATTTCCAACTCGACCATTTCAAGCGCTACGTCACTTTGATGAGGCACCAGAGTTACCGAATGGGTATGCCAGTATGCTATTGCCTGCCTTGATTCCAGCTTGGTGGTTTAAGATTATGGATCAGCGAGTATATGATCACTACAAGGGTGATTTAAACAAAGCCAATATTCATCCTAAAAAACGAAAGAAAATATTTGAAAAATTTGGTTTAAACTTTAATTAGAGTGATCCTTACTGCAATACAAGCCGCAATCAAAACAATAAGCCTATCTTTTAAATAAGCTTATTGTTTATTTGATATTTAGTTAAAAAAATCTATATGACATTGTCCAACTTGGATGGTACGACCATTATTTTGAATAATCCAGTGACCTTGTTTACGGAAAGACTTTGCAGATGCGTAAGTATCTTCCGTGAATTGTAGGAAGGTAATTTGACTATTGATGACTTTAGCTTTGATCGCGAAAGGGGATGTAAACGTATTTTCCAGCTCTACCGATGTGTATGTAAACGTCCGGTAAACCGCAACAGTTTCATCTTCAGAGAGGATATCTGTAATTTGAAAATCATCAACATTCCAGTAGGTTCCAATATTTGAGAAAGTATCAATATAAATTTGGCGTCCTTTGCGTGTACCAGCCCAAGGTTCAATCAAGCCAAGTTCAGGATTTTCAAAATTAAGCGAGGTGTAAATCGCATCTTCGTGTATCAGTGCTTCACTGACATTTTTTACGGTTTCTTTTCCTGAATTGGCTAAGAAGGCTAGAACAACATCTTTAGCTGTTTGGGTTTGGAGTGCTTTCGTAATGTGTCACCTACAGGACAATCATTGGATTGATTAGGGTGAATGTATGTAAATATGTCCAAGCTATAGATCTTTTTCCATTCTGATTTCACAGGCATGGCTATGTCCTGTATTTCCTTTGGGATGATCTAGGTGTTGAAAGCCTAATTTTTCATAAAGCTTTACCGCTTGCCATAATTGCTGAGTCGTTTCTAAATAGATTGAACTAAAACCATTCGATTTAGCAAAATCAACACACTGCTCAATGATTTGTTTGGCAAATCCCAACCCACGAATATCTTCTAAAAAATACATTTTTTGTAGCTCGAGTATTCCTCCAGCACCTTGTAGAGGCGATATACCACCACCACCCAAAATTGTACTCACTTCGTTTTCAATGACCCAGTATTGCGCATTGGGTTGTGAATACACTGAGTACAAGTCGTCTACGGCTGCATCTGCAACAGCAAATCCTGATTCGGCTGCAAGACCAAACTCTTTAGAAACTTCTCGGATGATATATGCAAGTTGAGTATTATCAGATGGTTGGATAGGGCGAAGTTGATACATATGAAAATAATGAAATTAAAGAAGAGATGAGTTTTATAATACCTTATGGTTTTAAAATCCATCTCTTTTCATGCTTTATGATTATTGATTGAGTGCTAGACAAACATTCTATTCAACCTCATTTTATTATTTGAGTTCGCTTGAAGATTTCCCTAATTCACGACGAGCAACAATCAATTGCTGAATTTGTTGAGTTCCTTCAAAGATATCCAAAATTTTAGAATCGCGTGCCCATTTTTCTAACAGTTCATCTTCGTTATAGCCCACACTTGCTGCTAACTCGACACATTTCAATGTAATTTCATTGCATATACGTCCAGCTTTTGCTTTAGCGATAGATGCTTCACGAGAGTTTGGTTTTTTGTTATCGGCCATCCAGGCTGCTTTCAACGTGAGTAAGCGTGCAGATTCCCATTCTCCTTCCATGCGGTAAATCTGTGCTGCAATGTTTGAAGTCTGTAAATAAGGTGTTGCATAGTTTGGATCTAGTGAATCTTTAAAAATTTCCTTAATCCGTTCGAGTGAGGCTTTAGAACAACCCACTGCCATTGCGGCAACAAGCGGTCGAGTATTATCGAAAGTCTCCATTACGCCTGCAAAGCCTTTTGCAACATCAATTTCTTCATTGCCGAGTAAGTTGGCTGCTGGAACACGACAATCAATAAAGCTGATCACAGCAGTATCAGATGCTTTAATGCCTAATTTGTGTTCTAGACGCTCGACTTTCATACCTGGTGTGCCTTTAGGAACGACAAAGGATTTGATTGCAGCACGTCCGAGCTTTTTGTCTAGAGTTGCCCACACTACGACGGAATCTGCACGTTCACCCGAGGTCACAAAGATTTTTTCTCCATTGAGAATGTAATCAGATCCATCTTTGGTTGCTGTGGTACGAATGGCAGCAGAATCTGAACCACAACCAGGCTCTGTAATTGCCATGGCTGCCCAAGTGCCTTTGAATCGTTCCAATTGTTCATCATTGGCTACAGCTGCAATGGCTGAATTACCTAAGCCTTGACGTGGCATAGAAAGCAATAGTCCAGTATCGCCGTAACACATTTCAATGACACCGAGTGCCGTTGACATATTCACGCCATTTTTATTACCTTGCTGAGTGTCTCCACGTTTATTGATAGCAGCACCGGCATTCATACCATCGCCACCATCATTCATGCCATCCAATAATGAAGCCAGCATGTTGAGCTCTTTAGGATAAGCGTGTTCAGCTTTATCATATTTACGCGAAATTGGGCGAAGTACGTTTAGTGCCGTCTCGTGAGCTTGATCGATAAGCAATTTAAATTTTTTTGGATTTTCTAAATTCATGATTATTTTCCTTTTTATTTATGAATTAAGCATGTAAGCCAGAATGTAAGATCGCAGTCGCACGTAAATCACGATACCAACGCTCAACAGGATGCTCTTTGGTAAATCCGTGACCACCTAAGAGTTGAACACCATCCGTTCCAATTTTCATCGATTTTTCAGCACATAGAATACGAGCTAAGTAAGCTTCACGATGAAATGGTTGACCTGCTTCAGCCAGACTCGCCGCATTGAGAATGAGCATCCGCATAGCTTCTATCTCTATGGCCATATCTGCAATCATGAAAGCGACACTTTGACGATGTGAAATAGGCTCATCAAATGCCGTACGCTCATTGGCATATTGAATGCAATATTTTTTGACTGCTTCGCATGTTCCAACAGCCATTGCACACCACATCAGATTGCCAAGATCTAGGAATTCGCTATAGTTGAGGTCATCATCACCTAAGCGCTCAGCAGGCGTATTTTCAAAGATTAAATTGACCGTTTCCGTTGCTTTTAATCCCATGGCAGGGCTCTTTTTAAAGCGAATGCTCGAATCACGCTTTACAATAAACAGATCAGGTTTTCCATTTAATTCTGCATTGACTAAAATCAGATCAGCTGTTTCACCAAGTATCACCAATGTTTTTTCACCATATAGCGTGAATTGACCATTTAACTGTGTAGCTTTGGTTTTTAACTGAAACGGGTTAAAAGCTGGAGTCGCTTCTTGAACTGCAAAGGTTGCTTGAATATCGGTGTCTTCTGAGATACTTGAGAGGTATTTATTTTGGATTGATTCAGAACCCCACTGTGTAATGGCATTAATCACGCTAAATGTAGACAATAAACCCGCTGTAAGGCTGAAATCACCTTGAGCAAGATGTTCAGCAATGAGAATATTACTGACAATATTTTTTTCATTGGCAACACCACCAAAGCTTTCAGGTAGCGCATAATAATTCAAACCTAAATCGTTACTATGTTTCCAAAGTTCAGCGGGGAACTTTTCATGATGATCCGCATCATGTGCAAGGGGGTATAGAACTTCTAACGCAAATTGATTCATCGCATCAGCAGTCATTTGTTGTTCTTCAGTCAAACTTAAATCAAATAAAGATTTCTCTTGATGGGGGAGTCGTTGTTTGGCATTGTTGGGATTCGATTTAAATGCTTTTTGTGTTGCTGTTAAAGTTTTGAAGCCAGCCTTCGAGCCTTGATACAGTGATTTTTCAATGAATCCGCGGAGTTTAAATTGATCCAGTAAATCACTACCTGCAAGTTTGGTGATAAAAGCGAGTCCTAAACCCTGTGCTTTATTTGCGATATTTGTCATTTTATTTCCCTTTTGTATCAATATTGCTCGATTCAGATCAATGAATGTAGAGGCTATTACTAGGGGAATTATGCTGACATGGGAGTTGAATTAAGACTATGTCTAATTTGACATGGAATTGACAATAGATACATATTTCGATAAGTGGTATTTAAAATAATAAGTATTTGAAAATAAAAGATTATGTATTTTTAATTATTTTATAATAAATATTTTTATTGACCAAGATGACAAATATATAATTATCATCTTGGTGGTGAATGGTTGCTTTAATTCAATCTTAGATAAAAGGTTGAATCATTTTACGGACATTGGTTTTGGCTTCAATCACAGTCATAAATGTATAAGCACCAATAAACTTACGGCTAATAAACATAAACTCTTTCGGTGGAACTGAGAAATAACGTGAAGCCATTGATTTTGAAGCGCGTTGCATCACACGACTATGCAACTGGCTTTTTTTCCAATCGTAGCGTTGCTGATCATCCATGACACCTTCAGGTAGATCTGGATTGTTGTCTTTAGAACTAAAAGCTTCAGTTGCGAGTAAAAATACTTTTGCCATATCAGGTTTGACACTGTAAGGCATGCCATCGAAGAACTCATAGCCTGTCATTGAATTCACCATGGCTTCGGCATCATGGTCATAGCCAGCTTTAATTAAATTACGTGCAACCTTGAGTAGCTGAGTATCAAACTGGCGAATTGCACCAAAATCTAATAATACAATTTTATCTTGAATATTTTCGCCATCACCGAGACGTACAAGATAATTACCGAAATTAGGATCGGTCTGCATTTCGCCCCATTCGAATATCTCGCGAACAGCAATTTCTAAGGAAGCTTCGCCGAGTTTATTGCGACGCTCTTGAGGAAGAGACAACATCACTGGACTATTAATTGGTACGCCACGTTCAAAAGTCATGCACAAAACTTGATCGGTACAGTAGTCATCAATGATTTGAGGCACACTATAGCGAGGATCTTCTTTTAAGCGTGATGCGAAGCGACGAGTCGTTTCTGCCTCAATTCGATAGTTAACTTCACGATGCATCATTTCACGAACTTCATCAAACCATTGATCAAATTCACGAGTTTGAGGAACAATACGGGTCAATTTGAGCATATTTTTAAATAAGCTCATATCTGAATCTATCGCACTTGCAACGCCAGGATATTGGATTTTGAGAACCAACTCTAAACCATCGGACTTACGTGTGGCACGATGTACTTGCGCTAAAGAGGCTGTTCCTAATGGCTCATGATCAATATTTAAATCATCAAGTTTAGAGCCGAGCTGTCGGACTAATTGGGTTTTTATAGCAGGCCAGTCTAAAGCGACAGTTTGATTGTTCAATGTATTTAGAGCTTGAGTGATCTCTTCTGGTAGGAAATGTTCACCATACAGCGCCATCATTTGACCAATCTTTACGATTGAGCCTTTAAGCTTGCCAATTTCAGCAACAAGATAGTCCGCTTGTTCCTTCATGGTTTGCTTACGTTTTTTTTCTTTATCTTCTTCACTTGAAAAGATAGAAGTCGCACTAGAGGCTGCCCAACGCGTACCAGCTAAAAAAGATGCCTTTGCAATCGAAAGACGTCGATCCATAGAGGATGTTTTTAACTGTTTGAGCTTTTCATTCTGATCTGACATGAAGATAAAATCCTGTAAGCGAATCGAGCTGATATCCTATTTTAATGAATATTACAGCCAAAGACCGTATTAAAATAGTTCAACTGGTTGAATATCTGATGTAAATAATGTCAATTCAGTCTTAAATTTAAAATAGCCTAAGCAATTTAGAGGTGTTTCTATAGTTTATACGTAATTTTTAATTCAGCACGAGAACTTAATAGTGATTTATTTGAAATCACAAATTGATCGATCAAGATTTTAATATTTTCATCGGAAAAACCTGAAGCATAGCCTTTAACAATGATGATGCTTGGAAGTGAAAAAAATAAATACTTTGCATCATCTAAAGTGGCAGATTGAAAGACTTGATGTTCATTCAAAATTTGCTGAAAAAAGCTTTTTTCCTTTTTGACAATATGAGAATCAGCGTCATTCCAGTAATTAACACGCATTGCCATTAAATTATTGTGTTTATAGCTCATCGGGTTATGCGTCTTAAAGTTGAATTATGATCTATATATAGTCAAAGCAACAGCAATTCAAGTTGTACTTAGATCTGTAATGATTGTTTTTTGAGATATTGCTGGAAGAGATAGTTTTGATAGAGGGAAGTGAGGGGGTGAATGTTAAGCTAAGCGCTAATAAATATTTTAATATTATATAGAGTTAATCATTTAAGCAGCTTGTTGAAAAGGATAGACACAAAAAAGCGAGGTAAAACCTCGCTTTTTAATCTATTGCTGAGACTTTAAGTCTTAAACAGCAACGATATCAACAGCATTAGGACCTTTAGGACCTTGAGTTACGCTGAATTCAACTTGTTGGCCTTCAGCCAAAGTTTTGAAACCAGAACCTTTGATTTCGCTGAAATGAGCAAAAACGTCAGGACCGTTTTCTTGTTGAATGAAACCAAAACCTTTAGTTTCGTTGAACCACTTTACAGTACCTTTAACAGTATTAGACATAATAAAACCCTATTGAAATTTGATGTTTTGAGTAATGAAACTCATTTGTAACTTTGAAAAAAAATGAAACTTAAAATCTGAAACCAAACGTAGGATTATGACTAACACTGCGAAATAAAAGATTTACCGAAACAACATAAATTTTCTAGTTAGCCAGAATTATACACGATAAAAAAATAAAGACGACTGTTAAATAACAAAGTTTGGTTATTTTTTCGTATATCGATATCAAAAAATGTAAAAAACAACCTTTTTGAGCATAAAACCTTTCGAAAGTGAAAGATTCTGTCTACAGAGTTTTATCATTATCACTAAAACGCGCTATTATAAGCCGCTTTAAAAATTTACCTATTGGAGATACCTTAAGTGGATCAACTGACGATTAGCCCTGAACACTTGCAGGAAGCTGCTGATAATTTAACAACAATTCGTGATTTCATTCGTTTTGGTGTAACAGCACTACGTCAATATGATGCACATTTAGGTCAAGGTACTGAAGATTTCTTTGCTGAAAGCTCTGCATTGGTTCTTCAAACGCTTGCTTTAGATTGGAATGCTAACCCAGAAATTTTGGATTCAAAATTATTACCAAGCGAAAAAGCTGAATTTATCAGTTTACTTGAACGCCGTATTAATGAAAAAGTGCCAACGTCTTATTTATTAAACTTGGCCTATTTCTGTGACAAACCATATTATGTCGATGAGCGTGTATTGATTCCGCGTTCTCCCATTGCTGAATTGATTAACAATCGTTTTGCACCTTACTGTTTAGATGAAAATCACCAACCACGTGAAGCTGCTAATAATTTACCTGAAAATCCAAATCCAAAAATGCCACGTCGTATTTTAGATATGTGTACAGGTTCAGGTTGTATCGCAATTGCATTGGCTTATGCATTCCCAGAAGCCGAAGTCGATGCTACAGATATTTCAAAAGAAGCATTAGAAGTGGCTGCAATCAATGCAGAACATCATAACAAACAGTTCGAAGTGGCTTTGCTTGAGTCTGATTTGTTCTCGAAAATTCCTGCTGAAAATCAGTATGATTTGATCGTTTCAAATCCTCCGTATGTAGATGCTGAAGATATGGCAGATTTACCTGCTGAATTCTTACATGAGCCTGAGCTTGCACTTGCGGCAGGGCAAGATGGTTTGGATTTGGTTCGTAAAATGTTGGCTCAAGCGGCAGATTATTTAACTGAAGATGGTTTGATTGTGATTGAAGTAGGTAATTCTGAGTGGGCAATGCGTCAGAACTTTAATACTGTCGATTTCTACTGGTTACAATTCCAAAAAGGTGGTTCAGGTATTTTTGCGCTTACAGCAGCACAGTGCCGTGAATACCGTGATTTATTTATTCAATCTGTTCAAGCATAAGGAGTCATGATCGTGGCAGGTAATAGTATTGGACAACTTTTCCGTGTAACGACGTGTGGTGAATCTCATGGTGTTGGGCTCATGGCGATTGTCGATGGTGTACCGCCGGGGATTGAACTTACTGAAGCTGATCTACAACATGATTTAGATCGCCGTAAACCTGGAACTTCTAAGTTTGCTACACAACGGAAAGAACCAGATCAGGTTGAAATTATTTCAGGTGTCTTTGAAGGTAAAACAACAGGGACTTCGATTGGTTTATTGATTCGTAATACGGATCAAAAATCAAAAGACTATGGAAATATTGCACAGACTTTCCGTCCTGGTCATGCGGACTATACTTACACACACAAATACGGTTTCCGTGATTATCGTGGTGGTGGTCGTTCAAGTGCGCGTGAAACAGCAATGCGTGTTGCAGCTGGTGCAATTGCAAAAAAATATCTCGCTGAAAAATTTGGTATCGTTATTCGTGGTCATGTGACTCAAATAGGTACTGAAAAAGCAGAAGTGTTGGATTGGAATGAAGTTCCAAATAATCCATTCTTCTGTGGGGATATAAATGCAGTGCCTCGTTTTGAAGCTTTAGTCACATCATTGCGTGAACAAGGCACCAGTTGTGGCGCAAAGCTTGAAATTATTGCTGAAAAAGTTCCTGTCGGTTGGGGTGAACCTGTCTTTGATCGTTTGGATGCTGATATTGCTCATGCCATGATGTCGATTAATGCTGTGAAAGGCGTTGAAATTGGTGATGGTTTTGCAGTGGCTGAACAGTTTGGTCATGAATCACGTGATGAGTTGACGACAGATGGCTTTCTTGCAAACCATGCGGGCGGAATTTTAGGTGGTATTTCATCAGGTCAAAATATTCGTGTCGCTATCGCATTGAAACCTACAGCATCGATTACGACTCCTGGTAAAACCATCAATCTTGATCGTGAAGATACTGATGTATTGACCAAAGGTCGTCATGATCCATGCGTGGGGGTTCGTGCAACACCTATCGCTGAAGCGATGTTAGCGATTGTATTGATGGATCACTTCATGCGCCATCGAGCACAAAATGCAGATGTTATTTCTCCGTTTGAACCGATTGAACCAAAATAATTTATGATCCATATAAAAAAACCAGACTTTAAGTCTGGTTTTTTTATTTATAAATTTTACTGCTTTATTTGACCAGTGTAACCCTTAAGAAAAGTAAGATAAGCAGAAGATTTTTCACCATTGTCTTTTAGAATAGGACGTGAAATCTCTTGTTTATCTGTGACTAGTTTCAAGTCAATTTTTTTAGCATCTTTGAACGAGTTTAAGAAACTCACTGGAACGCGGATAGCATTACTTGAAGTGATTACACCTGCGTTGGTAACATTTTTGGTTGAATCAATTGTAGAGTAAATATAGGGTTGATCATCGACTAAGAAAACCATCTGTTTGATGTTATAAGCTGAAGAGTCGTTGATTTCAGCTGTGATCTTAAATCCATCACGCGTTTCATCGTTCCAACGTAATGCTAACTCAGGGCAAATCTCATCTGCTGCACAGATAAGTGGCCCTTTAGTGACAATTCGATCGGCAGGATTATTGACGCATCCACCTAAAATAAGCAATGAAGTAATAAGTGCTAACTGAATTTTCATGAATTGACCTTATAATCGAGTTTTTATAACCAAGAGACATTTTTTAAACATTACTCATTAAATGTTCTTCTATGGCATTAAGTATTACTTTTGAAAATTGTACCAAATAAGTATAAAAAAAACTCTCACAATATGCATTGGAGAGTTTTTTATTTAAACTTTAAAATTACTCAGAGTGACCATAGCCATTTTTAAAAGTTTTGTAAGCGAAAGACTCTTTACCATCTTTAAGCACAGCGTGGGTAATGTCACCTTTATCTGTACCAACTGTCACAATAATTTCTTTTGCTTTGTTAAAGCGATTGATAAAACTCAAAGGTACTTCAATAAAGTTTGATGAATTCGTTAAAGTGCTATTTAGAACGGAACGTGTAGACGGTGTAGCAGAAGCTGTAAAGGGAAAAGAGTTACCATCGATTTGGAAATCTACACGCTGGATATTAAATTGTTGCTGATCGTACAAATCTGCAGTCACTTTATAAAGTGTATTATTTTGTCTTTTCCAATCGAAAGTAAGCTCTGTACATGGTTTGCTTGCTTCACAGATCACCTGACCTTTAGTTTCGACACGCGTAACAACATCGCTAGGTTTGAAGTCGATGACATTTGAGCTTAAAGATTTTACCGTTTCTGCTTCTTCTACTGGCTTGTTCTTAGAGATAACTAAACATCCTGAAAGCGAAAACGCTGTAATTAAAGCAACAACTTGTAATTTCATTATTATCAACCATTATATCATTTAGTTCTTGTTAATGATTAATTTAACATAAATAAAGAATAAGTGTGATGTAGTTATCATAATTAATTATGAAAAATTGTAAAGATCTTCTAACAAACTAGATGGGTATCAAGCAAAAACTTATTTTTTTCAAGATTACATATTAGGTTGATATAGAGCTAATTCGGCAGTGAATTTATTTTTTGACTACTTTGAAGGTATGCAAAAGTACGCGTACTGTCCAATTGAGTCTTAATCTTATTTGATCTGGTTAAAAAAGCTGATATAACTAAAAATAAAGGGTGATGTAGAAGGCTAAATTTTATGAAAACTACAGTGAAGTATGTTGTGCTTAAAAGCAAAGATTATCAGTTGGGAACGCCACTTTTTGAGGAAGATCTTGATGTAAGTCAAAGCTACTTTGATGAGATTCCTTCAATTATCAAATTTCAGAACCATGACTTTAAAGTAAAATCTAAAGAGTTAGTTCGCAAGCAAATTTTTGATGAGTTTGAAGAGTCTCAAACAATACTGGTTAAAGTGATTGCTTTGCATGATTAATCCACAGGTTTGATTACTGAATGATTAAAACAGAAGAAGGTTGAATTTGATTCAACCTTTTTTATTGAGTATCGAGTTTACACCATCGCTAAAATTCTAACTTATATTTCTAAGCACTAAATTTAACTGCAGCTAAGAGTGATCTAATGTTTAACTTTTCTATACAACACAGGCTTGCAGGCTTTTACTTTTTCTACTATTCAATCGTAGGCACATTTATGCCTTATTGGAGTCTTTATCTCCAAGATCAAGGTTTTAGTTATTTTGAAATAGGTATATTAAGTTCAATCGCCGTATTAACTCGATTTGTTGCACCCTTTATATGGGGCTGGATCGCAGATAAGACGGGTAAGCGCATGCTACTTGTACGTATCGCGACATGGATGGAGGCTTCAGTTTGGTTCGCTATTTTTGTGATACCTAATGATTTTCAGTCTATCGCTTTATTAATGTTGATTTTTAGTTTTTTTCAGAATGCAATCTTGGCTCAATTTGAGGGTGTGACGCTATTTTGGCTAGGAGATCAGCGCGAAGCCCTATACGGTAAAGTGCGTAAATGGGGATCCATTGGTTTTATTGCAGGTGTATTTTCGATAGGGGCACTTCTTGACATTATTCATATTTCATTCTTACCTATTTTGTTGTTGAGTATCGCATTTTTAACTTTCATTTGGTCGTTCAGTATTAAAGAGCCATGTAATGCTCCTCAGGCACAAAAGAATTTGGAGTCAATATTTTCAGTCCTCAAACAACCAATTGTCTATTCCTTATTCTTAATTGAATTTATCATGCTTTTTGCTCAAGCTCCGTTTTATAGTTTTTATAGTAATTATTTACAGATGGCGGGTTTCAGCACGACAATGATTGGCTTTTTATGGGCAAGTGGTGTGATTGCAGAAATTATTATGTTTGCCTATGCCAATACATTGTTGATGCGGTACAGCTGGCGTACTTTAATCATGACGTGCTTAGTGATGACTGGACTGCGATTCATTTTTGTTGGATTATTCGCGAGTTCATTTTGGATGCAATTGTTTTCTCAAAGCCTACATGCATTTAGTTTTGGCTTATTTCATTTGATCGCGATGCGTATGATTTTTAATCACTTTAGTATTGGACAGCAAGGTAGAGCACAAGCGTTGTACAGCACCATGTGGGGGCTTGGGGTCGCGAGTGGAAGCATCTTAGCTGGCTATTATTGGGATAGGTTTACACCTGAATTGGTATTTATCATTGCGGGGAGCTCAACCTTTTTTGGATTCCTGTTTGTAAAGGGAATTCCTTCAACAAAACAATAGTCGTAATTTGATGCTAAATTTTGATGTTCAATATAAGGAACTCATCTTTAATTAAACATAGTCCAATTTATTTTTTAAATCAGGCTCAATACATAAACGATTTCTACCTTTTTGTTTTGCTTCATAAAGTGCATGATCTGCACGATTAATTAATTGCTGGAAAGGGACACAGAAAGGCAAACTTTGATGACTTAAACCAATGCTGACACTGACATTCAGCTTTGTGCCATCATTTAAAAGAATCGGTGTTTGAGCAACCACATCACAGATTCTTCGTGCGATTTCAATACTGTGTTGCAAGCTGACATCTTTAAGTAAGATTGCAAATTCCTCGCCACCAATACGACCAAATAAATCAGAAGATCGGATTTGAGATCGAACCATACGAGTGAAATCTTGTAAAACTTTATCACCCGCAGCATGTCCGTAGTTATCATTAATTTTTTTGAAATAATCTAAATCAAGCAAAAGAATTGAAACTCTTTTTTCTGTATTTTTTGAAAATTGATGTTGAACTGTACGCTCACTTTCTTCATAAAAGTAACGACGATTCATCGCTGTCGTGAGTCCATCATGATTGGCAAGATAAAGAATCTGATGGTAGAGTTTTTGACGATTTAAACTGATAATTGCCAATGTTAAGGGGCCTAGTGCCAACATAAACAAACCAATACGCACCGATAATGTTGTCGCAATATAAGCATCCGGTGACTCGGCTAAATAATAAACGCTGATACTGTTGTACATAAACATAGCGACAAAACAATTGATGATCGCTACAAAAAATAAATTGTAGGTTAATGCTGCCCAAATCAAAGCGCCGATTGGGAACATAATTGCGCCTGGACCGATAAAAAAGTGCGTCAACGTCACAGACATGATGACCGCGAGAAGGGGAAAGCTATTTTGAAGATTAAGGCTCTGATTTTTTTTCTCAACCAGATAGCCTTGAATATCCCGCTTACGTGGAATTGCTAAAATAATAGGAAGGAACGCGACAAAATTTAAAATTTCACCTGTCCACCACATGCCAAAGTCGATCCAAATACGATCCATCTCCATAAATGTATTTGGAATATGTGGAATGGTGAGCACGGCAAAAATTGAGCTAATTAAACAGCCACCAAATGAGCTAATGAGGAATAAAAACAAGAAGGTTAAACCCTTATTGTATTCTTTGTAATTTAATTTGAATAAGCGAATAAATAGTAGGGTAACTAATGGGTTGATTAAATTTGCGATGGTTAAAAATAGCGTTAATATAAAATAATTGCCTGTTAATAAATCGGCAAGCATAAATCCAGAAAATGCACCAAACCAACCACCCATATTATTTAGATGAGGAAATCTTAACAACATTCCCAATAAAATGGCATTTGCTGGCCAAAAAATGGAAAGAAATGCGAGAGGGCGTCCAAAAATTCCTGCAAGACAGCACAGCATGACAATTGTGCATATAATTAAAAAGGCTTTAGTGTTTTGCTGTACGAATTGATGTGAGGAATCAGTAAATATGGTCAATGCATTTACCTGTTATTTTTCTATCGAGATTGATCATAAGAAATGGTTAGATCATAGCTGTAGCATAGCTTGATAATTTTTATAATCAATAGTTTAGCTAATACAGTAAATATATTATTTCATCAGCTTTGTGTCGTGTCTCATCCTTTCAATCTAAAAGTTGAATGGCGTCAAAGCTAATTCTTTAAGTTCAACTATTAGCCGGTTATTCAGTAGAGAGTATTTATGTATGAACCGTAGTAAAGCGCAATGAATTTTTGTTTATATCGCGTTAAATGCTTAATAAAAATATAGTTAATTATGTTACTTTTAACAAAAGAATTTTTTAACAGATGTCGTATGAAAAAGTCAGGTATTCTGATTACATTATTTTTAGGTTTTGTCGCTGTTACACATGCAGATTTACCTGTTCCAACACCGCAAAAAAATGTTGAAGCTCAAAAGGAAAATTTAATTGGCGTATATACACGTCCTGAAATCTTAGGATTATGGGGAATGAATATTCCTCAGAATAAGAAGTGCGTTGAATATTATAACTTTAGGAAAGGGAATGAAGTTGTAGTTAATAGCGCTCAAGAGTGGTCGATCGGTCAGTTCGATTATCAACCTTCTCCAGATAATACGCTCACTAAACTTCCAACGTTATTGATCCAAGTGAATTATGAAAATAATGCGATAGATTGTTCTGGGAATAGAGTGGATCAGGCTGGTGAGCTGTCACAGTACTTTGTTAAATGGAATACGCCTAATCAGATTGATTTTTGTGCAACAGAACAAGGTAAGGATTGTTTTGCGACATTAAAGCGAGTTTTGCCTTAATATTGACTTGGACGATAGTGTGTAAAAATATCTTTTCAAAGTTTGAAATAAAAAAAGCCTCTAATTTATAGAGGCTTTTTTATAGATTATGTAATGAGTCTAAGCTTCATTTTGTCCTTGAAGTTTCTTCAGTAGATGATTTTCAAGATAGTGAATATCCATTGCTTGTTTAGCAAAGTTTTTATCTTCAAGAATTAAATCTTTATGAAGCGGAATATTGGTTTTAATTCCGGTCAAAATGATTTCATCTAATGCTTGCTTCATTCGCGCTAAGGCTGTTTCACGATCTTTGCCATGTGAGATAAGCTTGGCAATCATGGAATCGTAATACGGCGGAATGCTATAACCTGGATAAATGTGAGAATCTAAACGAATACCCGCACCACCTGGTGTATAAAACTGTTCAATTTTACCCGGTGATGGTAAGAATGTGGTTGGATCTTCAGCATTGATACGGCACTCGATCGCATGACCTTGAATTCGAATATCTTCTTGTTGGAGATTTAAGCCAAGTCCACCTGCAACACGAAGCTGTTGTTCAATAATATCAACACCAGTGACCATTTCAGTGACAGGATGTTCTACTTGAACACGTGTATTCATCTCAATAAAGAAAAATTCACCATCTTCAAATAAGAACTCAAATGTTCCCGCCCCACGGTATTGCATCAATTCACAAGCTTTAACACAGGCTTGTAAAATTTCAGCACGTGCATCTTCAGGTAGGTTAGGTGCTGGAGCTTCTTCCAATACTTTTTGATGACGGCGTTGAAGTGAACAATCACGGTCATATAAATGTATCGCATGTCCATTACCATCACCAATCACTTGTACTTCTACATGGCGTGGCTTTTGTAAAAAGCGTTCCATATAAACTGTGTCATCGCCAAACCACATTTCAGCATCACGCTGTGCAGCTTGAACCGATTCGAGTAGCGTATCTACGCGTTCAACAATACGCATACCACGACCACCACCACCAGCAGCAGCCTTAACGATCAGTGGAAAACCAATTTCTTTCGCTTCAGCCAATGCATTATTTGGTGTGACCGCATGAGCAGATCCAGGTACAGTTGGTACACCTGCTTTACGCATAGCGTTAATCGCTGAAACTTTATTACCCATGAGGCGAATATGTTCAGGACGTGGCCCGATAAAAATGAAACCTGAATTTTCTACAATTTCTGCAAATTCAGCATTTTCGGACAGAAAGCCATAACCTGGATGGATTGCATCAGCGCCTGTAATTTCTGCAGCAGTAATAATCGCAGGAATATTGAGGTAACTTTCGCTACTTGCGCCAGGGCCAATACACACAGCTTCATCTACGAAACGTAAATGCATCAAATCTTTGTCAGCATCTGAATAGATACCAACGGTTTTAATACCGAGGGTTTTACAAGCGCGAGTGATGCGCAGGGCAATCTCACCGCGGTTTGCAATTAATACTTTTTGCAACATGTCGTCCCCCAAGTATTACGCGCGGTAGCGGAATAGCGGTTGACCGAATTGGATTACATCACCATTTTTCACTAAAATTTCTTCAACCACACCGCTTTGAGTTGCCTCAATTGGGTTCATGATTTTCATTGCTTCAATGATACCCAGCGTTTCACCCGCTGAAATCGTTTGACCAACATTTACAAATGGTGCTTCGCCTGGGCTTGGCGCTGCATAGAACACACCCACCATTGGAGAGGTTTCAACAGCACCGCGAGAAGCAGCTTTAATCACTGGAGCTTCAGGTGCAGCAGTTTGAAGAGGAGCTACGCCAGCTGCAACAATTGGATTACGACGGGCTAAAGCAATAGATTGATCACCTTCTTTAACTTCGATTGACTGTAAATCAGATTCAATCATTAAGTCGATGAGCTTTTTGATTTTGCGAATATCCATGGATTCGTATTCCTAAGATTTTGTAGAAGTTGAAGATTGAATTTTTTGAGTGGCATGACTCAGCGCAAAAGAATAGCCTTGTGCACCTAAGCCACAGATTACGCCAACCGCTTTATCTGATAAATATGAGTGATGTCTAAATGCTTCACGTGCATGTACATTGGACAGGTGTACTTCTATAAAAGGAATAGCAACACCTAAAAGTGCATCTCGAACCGCCACAGAGGTATGTGTCAATGCAGCAGGATTGATAATGATGAACTGAACGCCGTCAGTCTGTGCCTGATGGATACGATCTACAATTGCACCTTCCCAATTGCTTTGGAAAGTTTCAAGCTGAATTGATAGTTCTTGCGCTTGTACGCTTAACTGTTGATTGATATCTTCAAGAGTCAAATAGCCATAAACTTCTGGCTCACGCTTTCCTAGCAAGTTTAAATTCGGTCCATGTATGACCAAAATGGTCGAGCTCATGAAGACTGCTCCAAAATGTATGTTATGCAAATATTTTGCAAGATGCTTGCAAAGTTTGCCTATTATGGCATGTTTTTTCGCTTAAATTTGCTAAAACATTCAAAGCAGGCAAAAAGACATATCAAATTTTCGTAGGGTATTTTGCAAACTTTGTAAGGATTGCTCAATGCTAAAATATGACATTTTTATTATTTTTTCGTATGAGTGCTATGCCAGTGAGACTGACAAAATCTATTGTTTCTATCCTTTTATTTATAGCTGATTACTCAAAATTTTTATTTGATTCATATTTATATGAGTATGGAGAACCAAGGTGAGGGGAAGCTCTATCCGTATTTCCCAATTAGAGTCACTATCAATTGCACATAAAAGATGAATTAGGATGAAAGCTTTAATCCAGACTTTTAAATACCTAGAGAATGTATTTAGGTAGAAACAGAACAGCATTGGACGTGATTAATGCTGGTTAATGAAAGCTGTATTGTTAGGAATTTAAATTATTTTAATAAATATAAATCAATAACTTGAGTTATTTATATTCTATTTATTCATTTTTAAGATTAGATCTAAAGCTTGAAATTTAAAGTTACTCTGATCGTATAAAAGATAAGGATTAAAAAATCATCTTGATTCAAATTTACTATGTTTAAGGCTTCTATTGGGTTTGAAAGGTTTGCTTTAGATTTCATCAATGAAATTAATCTTAGTACGCAAGCCGATTAAAAATATTGAGACTTACTAGTAGAATCATTTGACGAATCTATTCGACTGGCTGATTCTTTCATATTTCTGTATAGAAATTGCAAATGGAGTAAATACTCATTGAAAAGGTGATTGGCAAAAATGCAGTTTATATTTGATTTGGAGTTGCTCAGACAACGAAATTTCTAGATTTAAAAGGAGATTCTCGCTTTTAGTTTGTTTTGATCTTGGAAAAGTAAATCTTACTCATCCTAAGAATTCAACAATCGTCTTTGATTCAGTTGTACGCTATCCGGCAACAGCATAGAATGAGCAGAAATTTATGATGAAAACGGGATCATCTATGTTGCAAGGTTTTATTGAAGAGCAGAAATTGGTTTGTGAAGAATTTGATTCTGCATATATTAAAGTCAAAGAAGATGATGTCGTGGCGGTCGCCAAACATACATTGGACAAAGAGCCGATAGTTGGTTTACGTAAAAAGCCTGAAACGGATGAAAATGTATGTTGGTTTATATATGGTGGAGAGTTAGAAGAGGGTGAAGACTTCTTTGAAACCATGACTGTCAAAGCTTTAGAAGAAATACTGCCTGAAGCTATTCCATATTTGGCCTTAGAGACAGGTTTCCGTTTCATGATCGATCGTGATGATTATGAAGATGTATGGAAAGCAGAACCTGATTTGTCTTAATTTCCAATGAAATATTATGATCTAAAAAAATTGTGCAATATTGTAGATATTCTTCGATATTGCCTAACGGTCAGTGGATTGTCTTTAGCAACCACTTTGTACGCCGTTGAGTATTCTTCTGAAAAATATTCCTTAGAGGAATATACTCGACACATTGATCAGCAGATCGCAATCGTGAATCAGACCAAGTTAGTATTGGATGATCCTGAAGCAAAGCCCTCTGTACTAGATCAAAAGAATGCTTTATGCCAAAGAATCGAAGCATATAAGAACATCCAAGAACTGAGTCAAAAGCATTTGGATTATGAAAATGCTTTTGGCTTGAAAATGGTTGCAGAGCTATTTCTTGATCAGCAGCAACAAAGCTTTGCACGAGCTGGTATGAATGAAACCGCATTTTGTGGCAATACTAAAAAGTGATTTGTCTGAAATTGACATAAAAATGGCTGAAATTGATAAATCTAATGTATCTATACTGCTTGGATTAAAGTGAAGCACATCTATTTATTTCCCTGATCCGATGTGCTTCATTTTAATTTTCTCTCTTTATTTCTTATTATTCTCGTTTTCATCTTTATGTCTTATTTGCCTTGCCTATAGGCAATTCGCAGGCTTTGGCACACCCGCTAATCGACTTAAATGACGCGCGACTAAGCCTGTATTAAACTTTTCTTGTAACACAGCATTATTAATTTCAGGACTCAGCACTTTCATTAAAAATTTAATCAGTGGGCGGGTTGCTGGCGAATGTCCAAATTGTGCATAAAACTGGCGAACAGCTTCGAGTACTTCAAAATGCCATTCGGTCAATTCTAAATCTAAAGTTTGAGCTAAAGTCTGAGCGACCTCATGGTTCCAAATCGTGTAATCAATCAAATGACCATCTTGATCTAAGGCTAAATTGATATTTTCACTCATTTAAAGCATCCATAATGATAAAAGCTAAATCAAATTATTTTAAGGTGACACATCGCTTAAAATTTAAAACTAAATCAGAAAACTGATCATAATCAATGATTTTAATAACAGATGAATCTAGGTTTGGAAGATTTTCAGCGTCATTTTCAAGGACATACAGATTTGAATACAATTCAATATCTTTAGATTGACTCAAAAATACGGCATCACCCATCAATACAATAGAATCATCGCTTTGAATCATTTGATTGAGTTTATTCAAAACTGTTTGAGTATTGGCATAATTGGCTTGAATTAAATACAGCGTATGATTAGACATATCCATTACCAATATAAAACGTGATCAAAAGACTGAATGAATTGAGCATCAAGTCGGATAAACGCTATGTCTTGTTCAGAATGGACAACAAAAGCATGATTCTGATTTTTATACTCGATTAAAATTGGGGTTAAATCATAAAACTCAAAGCTATCCACCATATTTGATGCGAGTTTAAAGGCATGCTTAAACTGATCAAAACTCAGATCAGATTTGAGTAAACTGAGTGCGCCATCTTGTAACAATACTTTAACTTCACAACCGAAAGTGGCTAAAACCATGGTCGCTGATAAGCTTTCATGTATTTGTAATGTATTAAGATTTGATTGAGTTAATATAACCAATACAGTTTTCAAACAATTTACCTTTCAATTGCAACAGTCAAATAAAAATAACAACTTAGAATTGGATTAAGCGTTCAGTAGATTGAACGGCATCTGCCAGTTCACCTAATCCGACCAGCTCAAATTGCGACGCGAGATTATGGGTAGAAATTTGATGGCGCTGTGCATTTTCTTCGTCTGTAATGCCTCGTGCTAATGCAGCGCTGACACATACAGGTAGTTTAATATCTAATTTTTGCCATTCCTTCATCAAATTACGTTGATCATCAGGAACCCATTGTAAGTTATTCGCAACAGCAACGCCGTCTTGATAGAAGAACACTCGAAAGGGTTGATGTTTGGATTTTAAGGCTTGTGCAAGTCCCAAAGCATGCCATGCATGAATTGAACTCGGCGCAGAGGTAATTAGCAATAATGTACTCATTGGAACTTCACATTGAGGAATGTACACAAATGAAATGCAACATTCTGACTTCATAACAAAAGGGTAGTATACAATGATTTTAGTGACTGGTGGTTTAGGCTTTATAGGCTCTCATGTCGTTTTAAGCTTGTTGGCTCAAGGTCAAGAGGTTGTCATTGTTGATAATTTAGCCAACTCAAGTTTACAAGTATTAGAAAGACTCGAATATATTTCAGGAATGTATGTACCTTTTGTGAAATTAGATGTTCGTAATACACCTGCGTTAAACAAAGTATTTGAACAATATTCAATTGATGCAGTCATTCATACTGCGGCCTTTAAATCTATAGAAGAATCTCGTCTCAAGCCGCTTGAATATTATAATGACAATATTAGTTGCATCATGAGCTTATTAAGATCGATGCAAAGAACAGGTGTACGAAATTTGGTGCATTTGTCGAGTCTCGCTGTGTATGGTCAATCCAGTTTAGAACTCAATGAAACGACACCATTTAATTTTAATAATTCAAATCCCTATATTAAATCTCAACAAATGATTGAGGAAATTATTCGAGATACAGTGAAAACTGACAACGAGTGGAAGGTCGCTATTTTTCGTATAGGAAATGTCGTAGGTGCATTTGAACAATCGATATTGGGTGAATACGTGCAACCTTTACCTAAAAATATTGTTTCATTAGCTTTACAAGTGGCGACTTTACAAAGAGATTATATCGAGCTTCAACAAAGTGCTCTGACTCATGATCAAACTGCAGAGCGAAGTTTTGTACATGTACTGGATGTCTGTGATGCGATATTTGCGAGTTTATTTTGGTTTAATCATCAACAAAATGTCTGTGAATCTTTCGATATCGGTGCACATCACCTATCAATACAACAGATTTTGGCGGAAATTGAAAAAGTAACAGGACAGCAGATCAAAACCATCGAGGCGCGTTATTCATTTGATGAACTCGATCAGATTGGCTCGAATAGTACCAAAGCGATGCAAGTTTTAGGTTGGAAAGCCAAAAGATCCGTAGAGCAAATGATTCAAGATCAGTGGAGATTCTACCAAAGTATTTTAAATCCGAGTTTATAAAGAATTGATGGTGCTTGTGCTTCGACAGACGAATGATCGATTTAATGCACAGATATTAAAATACTGATCACGTACAGATCATTAAACATTCATAGCGAATCTCGATATAAAATAAGAATAGTAAATGAGAATTATTTGCAATAATGTAAATTAGGACTATGATCAAGACAAGACTCGAAACAATATCGTTTAAAGCGAAAATTAAGCTCAAATTGAAAAACGAGTTAATAAACCATTAAAAGACACGTTAATTGATAACAGAAATAGAGGTGAATCATGCAAACACGTATTGAACATGACACGATGGGCGAAGTAGAAGTACCAAGTGAAGCGATGTGGGGTGCTCAGACTCAGCGTAGTTTGCAAAACTTTAAAATTGGTGGTGAGCGTCTACCTCGTGCAATGATTCGAGGTATGGGCTTAGTCAAAAAAGCGGCTGCAATCACCAATGCAGAATTGAATCAGATTCCTCAAGAGCTCTCGCATTATATTGTTGGGGCTGCAGAAGAAGTCATTGATGGGAAATGGGACAGCCAATTTCCATTGGTGGTTTGGCAGACAGGTTCAGGTACGCAAAGTAATATGAACTGTAATGAAGTGATCGCCAATGTTGCCAATCAAAAGTTAGGGAATCCTTTAGGCGCGCAAAAGCCTGTTCATCCCAACGATCATGTCAATCGAGCACAATCAACCAATGATTCGTTTCCAACTGCGATTCATGTGGCATCGAGTCTATTGATCAATGAATTATTGATTCCTGCCGTTAAAGCTTTACGTGAAACACTGAATCAAAAATCTGAAGCATTTTCAGGGATTGTAAAGATTGGTCGTACACATCTTCAAGATGCAACGCCGTTAACATTAGGGCAAGAGTTTAGCGCTTATGTATCGCAGTTGGATCATGGTTTAAAACGTTTAAATCAAGCCTTAGAGGGATTATATGAATTACCCCTCGGTGGAACGGCTGTGGGTACAGGTTTAAATGCACATCCTGATTATGCTATAAAAGCTGCTGAACAATTGGCGACATTAACTGGATTACCTTTTGTGACTGCGCCGAATAAGTTCGAGGCACTGGCAGGGCGCGATGCTGCTGTATTTGCTTCAGGGGCATTAAAAACTTTGGCTGTAAGCTTAAATAAAATTGCCAATGATGTACGTTGGTTAGCCAGTGGTCCGCGCTGTGGTTTAGGTGAGTTACGTATTCCTGAAAATGAACCTGGTTCTAGTATTATGCCGGGCAAAGTAAATCCGACGCAGAGTGAAGCAATGACCATGGTCGTGGCTCAAGTATTGGGTAATGACACGACCATTAACGTTGCCGGGGCATCAGGAAACTTTGAGTTAAACGTGTTCATGCCAGTGATTGCATATAACTTAATTCAATCGATTCAGCTCTTGGGCGATGCTTGTAATAGTTTTAATGAGCATTGCGCCGTGGGGATTGAACCAAACCTAGAGAAAATAGATCACTTCTTAAATGATTCTCTTATGTTAGTGACTGCGCTGAATCCCGTGATTGGTTATGAAAATGCCGCTAAAGTGGCTAAGACGGCTTATAAGGAAGGCAAGACTTTAAAACAAGTCGCTGTAGAGCTTGGTTTAGTAACACCTGAACAGTTTGATGAAGTTGTTGTTCCTGCAAATATGGTTTCACCTAATGCAAAATAAGATCAGTTTCAGAATAGATTTAATTTGAATCAAAATGCAATAAACCCTCTATTTGGAGGGTTTATTATTTAGAAACAATAAATTTTTTGCAAAATTGCTTTCTGCCAGATTCACTGTCGATGAGTTTGTAGATAAAGCGATCATAAATATTTCGATGTTTAAGATCGTTAAAATTCTGTTTGAAATCAGCTTCTAGAACAATTCGCTTGAAATACAAATTTCGTTTAACTTCAAAATCATTTAATTCATTTTTCATCTCAGCCTCTATAGGGGTTGTGTAAATGATCTCTAAGAACCCAAACCTCATTGTTTAAAATAATCTTATTCCCTTCATGGAGAGTTAAAATTTCACCATAGAATCCTGTCATGTGGGTAAAAATACCTTTTTCATTATAGTTCGCCCAAGCGCATCTGCACTCACTATGATTCGATTCTTTAAAGAACGTTAAGAGGATCTGAGGGTATTGTGAATTCATATAATTATTGAATTTTGTGAAAAAACTCATAATCATTTTCTACAAAATATACATCACCTGTGGATGCAAGTTTCCATTGTAATGTGCCTCTGATTCGAGTGAGTTCTTGATTTAGATTATTAAATAACTTAATCATTAAATTACTGTCATTAAATTGTCCAGAATACTGGATGATGGGAAGTGTATGAAAATCCTCATACATTTTATGAACGATTACTTTTTTAGTTTTCATATTGATTCCTAACCATTTAAGAGGCCTTCACCTCTTAAATGGATTGAGTAAAAATCTAGAGAAAATTATTATTTTTTCACTGGATTTTCAGTATGTTCTTTAGGGTTGTTTATATTAGATCTATCCTCAGCATTTTTTTGCTGTTCCTGATTCTTTTGCTGCTGAGCCTTGTCGTCATTAGGAGTAGATTGTTGCTGCTGCTGGCTATTAGAATCATTTTGATTGTTGATATTTGACATGATCATTTATCCTTGGGTTGCCGATAATATTAACGGCGAATTCAGCATGTACCTTAAATTGATTAATAGATATCTGTAATATGTATCAAGGTTTATGATTAAAGAAATATTGATTATGAGTTACTGATATTAATAAAATTAAATTAAAAATTTATGATAGTAAATAATTTTATTTATCTGCACCCAATATTTTCATATCGTTTGTTAAAACATACAATAAACATTACGATGATCTAAAAATTATTGAATCTTCTCAATATTATAGCTGGATTTAAATTTTAAGCTACATTTCTTTCAGGCCTAAATCGAGTGCTTCTTCTATTGTTTTGTCTAACCGGACAGCGATACTTTTAACTTTGGATTTGAGCACTGACCATGCTTTTTCAATTGGATTTAAGTCTGGACTGTAAGCAGGCAAGTACATGATTCTACAGTTAAAGTCTGCGGCTAGTTTTTTGATATCTCCGTTCTTATGAATCGAAGCATTATCTAGAATCAGCAAATGCCTTTTGCTCTTATCCTGATTATTTTTAGTCAAGTTTTCAAGTAGATATCTCAGCCATCCTGTGAACATCGCTCGATCGCATGTACCTTGAAAAACCAAATGGCAAAGGAACTGATACGCTGAATTAGACCTCACGGCACTAATGATACTTAATCTTTTTCCATGACCACCTGATTTCACTGCAAGACAACGACTGCCTAGTCTAGACCAACCATATTGAGCTGTATCTATAGTATTTATTCCAGATTCATCAATATAGATCATCTGATCTTCCCCAAACTCTTCTTTCCATTGCGGAAGAAACCACTTAAATACCGCCCTTGTTATTTTGTCGGCTTGCTTGTAGAGAAAACTCTTTTTTTACGTGTCCAACCAAGCTTATGAATGGCTTTTAATAGGGTTGAATAAAGGATTGGATAACCAAATTTTTGTTCAAACAAAGGAATAAGATCTTTCACTTGAGAAAATTCGGTCGTTTCAACAAAGTGTTTGAAAGCATCCATATCCTTGATTTTAGTGGGTCGGCCTGCATTGATTTTAGGCTGTTTCAATTCTCCAGTGGAGTTTTGAAGAAGAATCCAATCATCCAAAGTAGTCCTAGATATTTTAAAAGTTTTACATGTATATGATTTGTGATTGTTTTCTTTATAAAACTGCATGACTTTTTCACGTAAATCTACTGAATATATTTTAGGCATAATCTTGATCAAATGAATTTTTAACCATTGTATCCTAAAATAAGATTGCAGCTATATCTTTAAATATTACCACTTAAGTTTGAGTATCTATATGCGAGAAATAATCATAAGATGATTTATCAGTATTTAGATAAGTATTTGCCATTTTTCTTTAAATATTTTACAGAACTGAACCTTCAAAACGTGATTAGCATTGATTAAAGTGTCATAATTGCAAAAATCTAAAACTTTTATAAATGTTGTTTTGCATGATTTTTGCAAGTCAATTTTTATTATTGTAATTCAATTGTTTATGTTCGGGAATTTTCAATGTTCTATATTTATTTAACAGATGTTCAGAAAAATGTTCAATTTAAAGATTACCCTGGTGAACATCCTGTTAAATTTATTCTCAATTTCAAAAAAATATTTCCAAGCGTCATGGAATTGTTGCTTCCCGTGTTGCCTTCAGATGAAAACTTAGAAGAAATGACATGGGAATCTACCGCGCAAGATTTTGAAATGTTTAAACTGCTGTTAAGTGGTTGGGGAGTGATTGAATTACGTTTAAACGTCATTGCCCAATACAAAACTCGAAGCTTTGCCGACCAATTGGTGAAACAAGCACAGCAAAAACGTAAAACCTATTCGAAAGATCAGCCTAAACTCAGTATGGTTGAACTAGACTACTTATTCGTTCATGAAGTACATGCATTGATTGATGCTGAATTGGTCGATCTAGGCGAGAAGTTCTATTTACCAACGTTACGTGATTTCTGGACAAACCACATGAAAGCCAATGTACTCGAAGCGAAGTTCTAATTCGCCTTTCCGTAATAAAGTTCAGTAATACAAACCATCCTCC
This sequence comes from Acinetobacter sp. CY73, assembly GCF_059515865.1. NCBI lineage: Bacteria > Pseudomonadati > Pseudomonadota > Gammaproteobacteria > Moraxellales > Moraxellaceae > Acinetobacter > Acinetobacter sp. CY73. The sequence goes on from NZ_JCAKMZ010000006.1 coordinate 98,408, forward strand.
AAATCATTAGGGGATTTTTTATTGAGTTTTTTGCTGGCTTCTTCTGAACAACGGATCAAAGCAAGTGAGATTGAAAAACGAACATTTAGGTCATGGTTATTTCGTAGATCGAGATTAAAGCCAATTGGGGATAGAGCATGCTTGATATTTCAAAATAGAATAATGTCCTTCGTTTGATATTCAATCACTTTAAATACTTATTAAGTAAATCTAATTAATAAAAAGCAAAGTATCAAAATTCCCCGGGGATATATCCAAGGATTTAGCCAAATTTTGAATCATTTTTTAGATTTAATTCATAAACGCCGTGCCATTTATGCAATCGGCAAAGATGTAAAGCACATAGTACTTAACTGATTTGATTCAAAATGCAATAAAGCAGAGCCTGTCATCTTTTAACTGACAGTCATCAGGTGCGGTGATTTTGTTTAATCAGAAACGTGAAAAGTTTTGGGGGCTTTGTGAATGAGAAATGAAAGTCTTATGCAAAGGATGAAGCAGCAGTGAAAATCTCAGCAAAATGGATAGCTTGGCTGCGGGCTTCAGCTACAGTTTTATTTTTTGAAGTACTGGATAGAGTTGCTGAACTTGGACAGAAGTTTCCACCTTATGCTGAAAACTTCCTGATCTGGGCTGAACATTCTATAGCTTAGGGTATCAGTTTGCTGTTTGGAGGATATTACATAGATGGTATTGGGGCTTCATTACAATATTACAATATTACAATATTACAATCCAATCGTAGATACAGAAGTTCACCAAGAGTGGAATACCTGATAAAGATCAATATCAGACTTATATGTAGTTAAGATTTTAACAGGAGTGCTGAACACACCTTTTCCCTGATAGAAGGTGTGTTTACTGCAAATTAAGCTCTAGTTTCAACTTTGTTGGCCATACGACCGTGGAGTACGTAATAAATCAATAAACACACACATGCAGCAACTGCACTATATAAATAGAGTGACGTATAAGAAATATAATCTAAAGCGATGCCGATGAAATAAGGACCAAAGCCAAGTCCTGCATCAAGGAAAATAAAATAGGTTGATGTAGCAAAGCCCATGCGTTCTAAGGTTGCGCTTTTTACAGCAAGTGTTTGGCAGACCGATTGGATATTGCCATAGCCTAAACCCAATAATCCCGCACTGAATAAAAGCATCCATGAAGTATTGGCTTGGCTTAAAAGAAATAAACCAAACGCCATAATGATAAATGCAGGATACATGATGATGTTTTCACCTTTACGGTCTAATAAAGGACCTGTAAATGGACGTGAAAACAAGATTGCGATGGCGTACATGAGAAAGAAAACAGTAGTAGCTTCAACTAAGTTAATTTCTTTGGCGTAGAAATTAATAAAAGATAAAACACCTGAATAACAGATTGAAGCGATTAAGATCACAATAGAGATAGGAACGGCTTTGGGCTCAATAAAATTTGAAATCCAGGAAGGTTTAGCCTTTGGTACATCTTGTTCAAATGCTAATGTCGAGGTAGATGCCTTCGAAACGATATTTTTCGGCATGTTGATCATGAGTCCAATACATACACAACTCAGCGCAATAACACTGGAAACAATAAAGATTACATCATAATCAAATCGAAGCATCATCCAAATGGCAAGGAAAGGTCCAATCGCCGTACCTAATGTACTACTTAAACTGTAATAACCAATGCCTTCGCCTCGACGTTGCGCAGGAATGATTTGAGCAATTGCGGTTCCTAAGACCGTTGAAGCCACACCCATCATGAAACCATGCATAAAGCGTACAATGAGCAATATGCCGATATCCAAATGGATAAAGTAAAAAGCAGAGAAAATCAGAAAACCGACTAAACCGACAATCAACGTGATTTTTTGACCAAATTTCTCTAAAAATTTACCCACTAAAAACCGACCAACAAGCGTACCAATGATAAATAATCCTGAGATTAAACCTGCTTGAGCGGTCGTTGCACCCAGTTCAGCTACAGAAAATCCAACAATTACGATCACTAAAAGATAAAAAGTCAGCACCAGTTGAAAATTGATCGAGCTAATCAGAATGAAGTTACGCGTCCATAGCGCAGAGAAATGATCTTGCTTCGCACTCATTTGTCTGCTCCACGCTTATTACTTTCCAACTTGTGCAATATTTTTTCTAAAGTTTCAAAAGTCTTTTGCAACTCCTCTGTTTCAAAATTAGTCAAAAATTCTTGTTCCACAACATCGATCATTGTTGAGCAGAGGCTATAAACGCGATATCCATGAGCCGTTAAAACTAACTTTTTTTCACGTTTATCAGAAGATACAAGTTGTTGAATGATATTCAGTTGAAGTAAAACCTGAATTCTTTTTGCAATAGACGGTTTTGAAACTTTAAGTATTTTTGAAATATCAATGGAAGTCATACATTCATTTTCGTGAATGAGGTAGATGACTTGCCAAAGCGAATAATTTAATTGGTCAGCTTCTAAAACCTCATTGATCATTTCACTCATCAGTCGTGCACTACGCAATAACACCGTCCTGATTTTAGGAGAGTTTTGAGAATGATTAGGAGAGAGAATCATAGTAGTTAACCAGGGTAACTAAATTAATGGCAATTTACGCCGTTCGAGGCGAAGAATCAAGTGGTTAATCATTCACCATAAAAAAAGACCAATATAAAATTGACCTTTAATCCTAAAAAATTTTGTTGTACTGCGTTATTTTTTATTTTTTCGATAATCACTAGGGCGAATAGGACGAGTGGTGCGCCAGAGGCCTTTTTTATTTTTACGCGCATTGGCTTGTAAAGCAAGCATATGTTTGCGTTGTTTTGGGTCCTTAATATATTCCTCATACACCCATGCAGCACCACGCTTGACCATTTCTTCATTCATATTTTTGCGGTAACGATGAATCACACCGACACATCGACCATAACGGTCAATATCGGTAATGGTGACACGTACAATTTTTTTATAAACCATTTTTTTGATGAGCCGATGGGATTCTGCACCATAAGTTTGAGAGGACTCCGGGGCATCGACATAGGCAAATCTTAACTTGGTTTCAGAGCGTCTTAAATTGAGTCGATAGCAGGTGAGGGTATCACCATCACTAATTGCTGAAACACGGCACCAGTATGTTTTTCCCTTTTTATAAGGCTTAAACAGCGCTGTGAGAAATATACGTACACGACGAATAAGGAAAATTAATAATAGGCAAAAAATCATGCCTATAGCAATGAGCCAGCTTGCAGGAAGATCAGACAACATAGGAAAGTGGCTTTAAAGCCAAAACAGCAAAATATCGATCTCATTTTACGGTTAATTTTAATCAATAGACGTTTAAATACCAACCAAATAGCGCTGTAATGCTTGAATACTAAGCATTTGAAGGATATGAATCCCTATAATCAAAATAGCCTAAGCAAAATGAATCTCTATAAATAGCCTAAGTAAAATTTATAATAATTTCTTCTTTCAAAAATTGATAGCACTTATTTTTATTTAGATTTGAATACCAAAAAGGCCTATATTCATTTTCGGCAGCGAAATCGGTAACTCCAAAATATGAATCGATTTGGGTACCGCTAGATTCCTCAAAATACTCTGTGGAATCGTCAATAATGTATCTGGCTGATGCGCTAATATCTATATTGCTGTTGAATAATGCTGACATCGCAAGCTGATATTTCTCGTCAAATTCAACCTTTTTAGATAAACATCCTCAATCAATGTCCCCGTTTTTCGTGATGAAACTCCAATATGAGGCGAGGACATATATTTGTCCTGATCAATCGTATTGTGCTGAGTACAGAGTACAAACCGATCTTGAACTAAATATTGAAACTCAATGTAATCGCCATAGTGTTGTTCAATATCTATCACAAAATCGATTTGCTGAGCGGCTAAGTGATCTTTCATTTTAAGACGATCTAACTTGATACTGAACAGTTGAATATCGAGTTTAAGTGCATGAAAATGTTGAATCAGTCGAGGAAAAATCAGGGGTTCAATTTCATCATGGATCGCAATTTTAAGATTTTGAATACTACTCTGATCAAATGTATGATTTTGGACTGTAATCGATTGAATCGAAATCAAAGCATGCTTGATGTTCGGGTAAATTTGCTCTGCAAAAGGTGTAGGCAACATTTGATTTCCATTGCGTACAAAAAGTTCACCCTTAAGTTGAACTCTGAGACGTTGCAAGGCATGACTTACCGTGGATTGGCTCAGATATAGACTTTGTGCTGACTTAGTGATGTTTTTTAGTTCAAAAATAGCAATAAAAAGTGGGTAAAGGTTGATATCAATCCGATTAAATATTGAAACATCCAAAACAAACTGATGATGAATAGGATTTATATCTTATTATTTAGTTAAATCATTTCATTCATAATAGTTTTCAAGTTAATGTGTTGTAAAGCAAGTGTCATATAAATAATTCAAAGGACGAAAAATGTTTGAACTGTCACCTAAAGCACAAGATTTTTTAAACCGAACCAAAAGCTTTATTGAGCAGGAAATTGAGCCGATTGAAGCACAATTTTGGCACCAAGTTCATGCACTAAATTTGGGTGGTGATTGGACAAGATGGCAATGGCCAGCACAACTTGAAACCTTAAAACAAAAAGCCAAAGCAGCGGGTCTTTGGAATATGTTTCTACCTGACGAAACCTTAGGTCAAGGTTTATCTGTTCAAGAATATGCTCGCATTGCAGAGCTGACAGGTCGAAGCTTACTCGCACCGACCATTTTTAACTGTAATGCACCTGACAGTGGCAACATGGAATTGCTTTGGCGTTATGGCACAGAACAACAAAAACAAGATTGGTTGATGCCATTATTAGATGGAAAAATTCGCTCGGTATTTTGTATGACTGAACCTGAAGTCGCTTCAAGTGATGCAACCAATATGCAGGCAACCGCTATCATAAAGGATGATGAAATTGTACTCAATGGACGTAAGTGGTGGTCTTCAGGTTTAGGCGATCCAAATGCAAAAATAATTATTTTTATGGCGCATACACCAGATGTAAATAAAGATCGTCATCATCAACACTCAATGGTACTCGTACCAATTGATACTGTAGGTGTAAAAATTGAGCGTATGTTACCTGTATTTGGCGATTATGATGCGCCTCATGGGCACGGCGAAGTCAGCTTTAAAAATGTGAGAGTTCCATTATCTAATTTCATCGGTGGAGCAGGTCAAGGCTTTGAAATTGCGCAGGGTCGTTTAGGACCAGGTCGAATTCATCACTGTATGCGTTGTATTGGTGCTGCTGAAAAATCATTGGAATTGATGATTGATCGTGGAATGAGTCGAACTGCTTTTGGTAAAGAAATTTTAAAGTTGGGTGGTAACTTAGAACGTGTGGCTGAAGCGCGTGTGGCGATTGATCAAGCTCGTCTTTTAACCTTGTATGCCGCTTATAAAATGGATACTTTAGGTAATATGGCTGCGCTTACAGAGATTTCAGCCATTAAAGTTGTTGCTCCAAGTGTTTTAGAAAAAGTGGTGGATATGTCGATACAAATTCACGGCGGTGCAGGTGTATCGAGAGATACGCCACTCACTGGTTTTTTTGCACAAGCACGAGCACTACGTTTAGCGGATGGCCCTGATGAAGTTCACAAAGGCATGATCGCCAAATTAGAACTAGCGAAAAGAGGCTATGGCTCTAAACGAAAAGCATAGATTTTTATAGCTTTTAATTAAGATGCATCGCAGGTAATTGTGATGTAATACATTATTAAGCATTTGATTTAAGATGAAATTAGGGAAGTATAATGTCAATAATTGATGTGGGTGGACAGGTTCGAAAGGGTGAAGAACTTGATATTCAAGCGGTCACACAATGGCTACTTGAAAATGGCGTTAATGTTCAAGGTTCAGTAGACGTTACTCAATACTCTGGCGGAGTTTCAAATTGGACGTACCGTTTAAAATATGACAATGCAGACCTGATTCTACGTCGTCCTCCTAAAGGTACCAAAGCTAAATCTGCACATGATATGGCACGTGAATTTAAGGTTCAAAAAGCGCTAGCGCCTTACTATCCAGTTTTACCTGAAATGCTGGCGCTGTGTCAGGATGAAAGTGTTATTGGCAGCGATTTTTATGTGATGCGTCGCATAGAAGGTATTATCCCGCGAGCGAAATTACCGCCTGAGTTAAAGTTTGGTGAAACTGAAGTTCGAGAATTATGTACCAATGTGATTAATAAACTGATTGAACTTCATCAAGTCCCGTATCAAGGTACAGATCTTGAACAACTGGGTAAGGGGGATGGTTATTGTCGTCGCCAAGTCGAAGGTTGGGATAGTCGTTTTGATAAAGCACATACCATCAATGTTCCATCTTTTAAATACGTTCGTAAATGGTTGCTTGAACATATTCCTGAAGACTCGAAAACCTGTGTAATCCATAATGATTGGCGTTTTGATAACGTGATTTTAGATCCAAAAAATCCAACGCAAGTGATTGGTGTATTAGACTGGGAAATGGCGACACTGGGTGATCCCTTAATGGATTTAGGTTCGGCTTTGGCCTATTGGGTTGAAGATACAGACAACCAAATATTTAAATCTACACGTCGCCAGCCTACACATTTAAAAGGCATGTTTACTCGTAAAGAAGTGGTTGAATATTATTTGGCTAAAACAGGTCTGGAAACTTCGAATTGGACGTTTTATGAAGTGTTTGGAATATTTCGTCTAGCAGTCATCGCACAGCAAATTTATTACCGTTACTACCATAAACAAACCAATAATCCTGCCTTTAAAGATTTTTGGATCGTGATTCATGCGCTACACATTCGTGCGCTTAAATTGATTGGTCTACAAAAAATTGAAGCCAATGATTTAGCACAAAAATATATCAATAAATTTAAAGAGTTAATGCCTAAATAATGACGACGATCTATTTTGTCCGTCACGGACAAGCCTCCTTTGGTGCAGCAAGTTACGATAAACTTTCACCCAATGGTGAATTACAATCAGCATTACTTGGGCGGTATTTATCAAAAATACTCAAAGAAGCACCTTATGTGGTTGCTGGATCTATGCAGAGACATCAACAAACTGCTCACTTTGCTTTGGAAGAAAGTTTCTCTGAAGTTAATGTAGAGACAAATAGCCAATGGAACGAGTTTAATCATCAACAAGTGTTTGCATTGCATGATCCTCTTTTTAATCAGCCTGAAGCGTTGAAAACAGAAGTAGCAAAAGCAGAAAGTCCAAGAGCCTATCTATCACAAATTTTTGAAGGTGCGATTCAGCGTTGGACAGGTGGTGATTTTCATCATGAATACGACGAATCATGGCCTGATTTTCAAAAACGTGTTGAAACAGCCTTAGCAACTTTGTGCAATCAACTGGCTGAATCAAAACCACGATATGCAGTAGTATTTACATCAGGTGGCGTGATTTCGGTGATTGCGGGAAAATTACTTGAGCTCAGTGTCGATAAAACATTTGCCTTAAATTGGGCAATCACCAATACCAGCTTAACCACAGTGAGACTCGTCGGTCATCAGCCTCAGCTTTTAAGTTTAAATGAGCATCATTTTATTAAAGCTGATCATCCAGAATTATTGACTTGGATCTAGCTACACTTGTTGAGGGATTTAATTTAAAAATGTAATTTAAAATTTAAAAAACTGTTCGTCTTTCTATTCAGGCGCACAACTCAAATAAAAATGCAAAAAAAAGGATTTGAATATGGCAAAAACAATTTTAATTACAGGTGCAAGCTCTGGGATCGGTGCGGGTATGGCGCGTGAATTTGCCAAAAAAGGCTATAACTTAGCCATCTGTGCCAGACGTATGGAACGCTTAGAAGAATTGAAAAAAGAATTGACCTCCCAATATGCAATTGAGGTCAGTGCAAGACTATTAGATGTGACCCACTATGATCAGGTGTTTGAAGTATTTAAAGCTTTTAAAGAAGATTTTGGAACCATTGATCGTGTTATCGTCAATGCGGGTGTTGGACAAGGACGACGTATAGGCAAGGGGAATTTTGAAATCAACCGTGCAACTGTTGAAACCAATTTTATATCCGCACTTGCACAATGCGAAGCTGCCGTAGAAATTTTTAGGGCACAAAATTCAGGGCATTTGGTGATGATTTCTTCCATGAGTGCAATGCGTGGTATGCCAAAACATTTAACGGCTTATGGCGCAAGTAAGGCTGGCGTGGCTTTTTTAGCAGAAGGCATTCGAGCAGAATTAATCGATACACCCATTAAAGTCACCACGATTTTCCCGGGTTATATACGAACTGAAATTAATGAAAGTGCTGCGAAGTTACCTTTTGAAATCGATGAAAAAACAGGTTCTCGACTTTTAGCCGAAGAAATTGAAAAAGCACCGATCAAAGCTTATGTACCCAAATGGCCTTGGTTACCACTCGGATTTGCGATGAAAGTTCTTCCTTTAAAATGGGTTAATAAATTGGGTTAAGCAACAATCTAATTTCTATTTAGCCATTGCTAATAAATATAAAAGAGAATTTCATTTCGCTTAAAAACTATATTCTTTCTAAGAGACTGTAGTTTTTAAATTTGATTAACGATTAAGCTGATCGAAAAATTCATAAGTTGTAAATATTAAAATCTGATATATTAGTACTTTAGCAGAATAAAATTTCAGCATTTAGGTTTTTCAGCATGAATCCAGAATTAATAGAATTGCTCACCCAGCAGTGGAAAGACATTTGCGCAAAATATTCGACTTCAGAGCTGAATGATACTTTTGAATTTGTTAAGGCTAATTCCTCGGATCTCGTCAGTGAGTTTTATACTCAAATGATGAAAGAGGAACATGCGCTTGAGTTTTTATCAGTGGGGATTGTCCATTCAAAATTACAGCAGACGCTTGATCAATGGATTTTAGATAGTTTTGAAGTGCCACTCAAAGATACCTTTGAGCTCATGGTGAAAAAGCACAATACCGTTGGTAATGTGCATGCACGCGTGGGAATTCCATCATGGCTGATCATGCGTGGTATTCGTGAAATTATTAAGAAAATTTTTCAACTCGTTGAAAATGAAGCGCCAAATCGTGCCTATGTGATCTTAACGTATATGGTTCAGGTTTTAAGTTTCTCATCTGAAATCATGTGTCGTTCTTACGAGGAAAATCTCGAAGTGAAGAACGACATGAAGCATACTTACCGTTTATTTTCTGCGATGCAAGATGTTTCAACCCAGAAGGAAAAACAGCGCGGTTCATTATTGGATTGGGAAAATGAACTGATGTTCAAAGTGTTTTCTCAAAATCCAGCATTCAATCACTCAGCATTATCGAAATCTGAATTCGGATTGTGGTTTATTCACAAAGCTGCTTACGCATTTTCAAGCTCTAATCAAGTTGAAGTCATTATTAGAGCCATTCATCATGTCGATGCGTTAAATGATGAGATCATGAAGAGTGGTGATACCGAGCATTCACTGCATTTGATTCAACAACTTCGTGAAAAAAATCGTGAAATTTTGCATTTGATTGAACAGTTATTCCAAGTCTCTGAATATATTGGTTCAGGAAATGATTCACTCACTCAACTTCTGAATCGTCGTTATTTAAACACCATTCTTGGGCGTGAAATCAATTTTTCACGTAAGAACAATACTTCACTAACGCTACTTGCCATTGATGCAGATTATTTCAAAAAAATTAACGATCAATACGGACACAGTACAGGGGATTTAGCCCTACAATTTTTAGCCGAAGTTCTTTTAGATTTGGCGCGTGGCAGTGACTATGCATTCCGTGTCGGTGGAGAAGAATTCTTACTTTTACAAGTCGACAATAGCCTTGAAAATGCTTTGGATACTGCAGAGCAAATTCGTAAGCGTGTAGCAGGTACAATGATACACGCCAATGACGGTAGAAGTTTTAATTTCACAGTCAGTATTGGTGTCGTAAAATACAATGGTCACCCAGACTATCAACGTTTCTTAGATGCTGCTGATGCGGCATTATATCAAGCAAAAAATAGTGGTCGAAATACTGTCGTTGTTGGTGAAATCTAACTCAATCTCTTGAAAGACTCAACCTGCTATGCGTTTTAAAATGAATAGCAGGTTTTTTATATCTGTTTATCTATGTTGTTTTATTTATGGTTCTGTTTATTGATGGTTTTGAGCAAAAAAGTGTAATAACGCATCTTGTAAAATAATCTGCCACACCGCGTACGAATGTCCACCGACATAGTTTTGATAATGAATTTGATGCCCTTGTTTTTTTAAATCATTTACCACAATTTCAGATGTTTCCAAAATACTCATATCATTGTTATTTCTTGAAGTTTCGTAAGTATTGGCAGAAACAAACCATTGTTGTTTAGGTTGATTTGAACGCTCTCGAATCATTTTACTCATCGAATTCGGTACATCTTGCGAGTCTTTTTGCCACCAAAATGAACCTGAAAGCGGTACAACGTGACTGATCTGTTGTGGAAATTGTATTGCCATATAGGCTGAACTCAAACCACCCAAGCTTGAACCTAAAATGACCGTTTTAGAGCGATCACGATTTGGTAATTTTTGATCAATAAATGGAATAAGTTCATCGATGAAAAATTGGGTATAAGTCTTATTGGGTGTCAACTCTTGAGGTCGAAGCGCATCTGATGGATGTGAAACAAAAATAGCTTGAATCGGTGGCAACTCACCTGACTCCACTAAAATGTCCAAAGCTTTGGGAACATTAAGTAATTCTGAATATTGTTTCCCATCAAAAAATATAGCCGTGATATATGAATCATTTGGATTCTTCTTTTTAGATTGATAGGTTTGAATCATTCGTTCATTGCCCATTATTTTACTTTTTAAAATAAAGTGCTTCAGCTTTGGATTTGGGTGATGTGGATATTGTGATGGATCAATAAATTGAGGTGATTGACTTAAAGAGACAATATTTTCACTTCTTAATTTTATTTTTTGTGATAATTCATTAATCCTTTTTTGAACAAGATCGTTTGAGATGATTGTATTCTTAGGTTGAAACCATACATTTGTATTTAATGGATCGATTTTTTGCACTTGAAGAATTGCACGGCGCTGTATCCGTGATTCTTTTAAATTAGAATTTAATTGAGGGCAGTAGTGAGATAAATAGCCATCTAAATTGGGTGAGTCCACAGCAAAACTATAACTTCCTATAAATCGGTTATCGACTATGGCTTCTTTAAACCAAATATCGGTACTGGGTAGCCGTGTGAGCCATTCATGATCATTACTCGGCCCACCAATTAAGCGGACGTTGTGTTCAGCACCACGCCATAGAAAAATAATTCTACTGTTTTGCTCATCTATTGGCTCAATTAAAGGTGTTCCAGTACGTTTAATATGATTCCAAAACTGGTCTAAATACTTCTCTCGATGCTGAGGAGATTTTACAATTTTACTTTGAATGGCTTTGAGTTGTTCACTCTGAGGCAATATCTCCTCACATGGCTGAGCATATTGATTCATCTTTGTTTGATTTGAATGTTCTAATTTAAGGTTTTCGAATATAGTTTTTTCATTAGCGAAAACAGCAGATTGAATTGAGATTAAGCTAATACAAAGAGCTGTGAAATAGACAGATTTCAAAATAAGTCCAGAAAATAAACGATAATCATTATCATAAATGAATTTAGGATAGATTGCTGTTCATTATACAAAATCATCTATACGTCTGTGAAAGGACTTATCATTTGATTCAAAATCACTATGTGATTTAAAAGATACTGATTTACAATCAAGTTGAATTTCTCTGGCCAAACTGTTTATGCGACTCAAACTAGCAACACTTGCACTTCTACCTGCATTGGTCATTCAAGGCTACAAAGTCAAAAAAAATACGCTACGTCTGTCCGAGCCTTTGGGAGATCGTCGAGGTGTACAAGGTCAAGGTAAGCCTCTATCATTATTGATCATTGGAGATTCTGCGGCGGCTGGCGTTGGAGTCGATCATCAAGAGGATGCACTCATCGGTTCGATTTTAAAAGAACTCAATTCTGATTTCCAAATGACTTGGCAACTTGAGGCAAAAACAGGGCATACCACGGATCAAGTGATTCAAGCCATTGAGAAATTAGATCATCAACACTTCGATGTAGTCATCAGCTCAGTGGGCGTCAATGATGTGACTAAATTGACCAGTGCAAATCAGTGGATCAAAAAACAGCAAACTTTATATTCATTAATAGAAGAAAAATTTTCACCGCAGTTGATTATCGCAACGGGTGTACCTCCTATGAATATGTTTCCTGCTTTACCCAATCCCTTGGGCTGGCTATTTGGACAATATGCACAAGCCATGAATCAAAAATTGGCGATCTTGGTCGATCAACACCCAAAAATGGATTGGATTGAATATGACATTCAACAATACCGTGATTTAAAATTGGATATGGCTATAGACGGCTTTCATCCAAGCAAAGACGTGTACCAACTCTGGGCAAAACAAGTTGCCGATAAAGTTCGATTATATTTTCAAGATTAAAATCAAAACGAAATCACCAACTCATTTTGTACCAAATGATAGTGGTGATGGTTATGGAAAATAAGGGATTGGTCTAATCCAAGTACATGAAGATTTTAAAAATACTTATACAGGTTAAATAAAACTAATGATTGAAACACATCCTTTAGCGCCATTTTTACCCAAAAATGGAAAATTATTGATGCTCGGAAGTTTTCCACCACCTCAAACACGTTGGAAGATGAAATTTTATTATCCGAATTATCAAAATGATATGTGGCGGATATTTGGATTATGCTTTTTTAAAGATAAAGATTATTTTTTAGATTTACCGGATAAAACTTTTCATTTAGACAAAATTATAGATTTTTTAAATGAAACAGGAATCGGTATTTATGACACAGCCTATCAAGTGACTCGTTTAACAGGAAATGCTTCAGACAAATTCTTAAAAATCGAGAAAGCCACAGATATCATGATGTTGCTTACTGAAATGCCCGAGTGTCGCAACATTGTGACAACAGGTGATAAAGCGACAGATACACTGATGCTTTCTATGCCAAACGATGCGATAAAACCGACCATTGGAGAATCTTCAACAGTAAATTTTGCACATCGAAAGCTCAATTTATATCGTATGCCATCTTCATCACGAGCTTATCCTTTATCTTTAGAGAAAAAGGCAGAAGCCTATATGACATTATTTAAGAACGTTTCACTGCTTTAATCTGAAAATTGGACATAGTCCCAAAGATTGAGGCGTGACTTGATTTCACGTCGAATATTGGGTAACAAAGGTAACAATGTACCTTCAATCCATAAGCTTAAGGCATGGGTAGAAATAAGGTCTTTTTGACCATCAATAATTTTCGCACCTTTTATACACAATAGCGTCTGTTGATTGACTTCAGTTTCAATGCCTTTGAATAACACCTGTAAATCATGGCCAGAATCAAAAATCGTCCATTCCAATTCAATTTGCACACTTTGATCGGACTGAATAATTGCTTGTCCTTCAATACTGTCGTTGTCATAGATGCAGTCATGATCTACACGAATTTTAGCTAAAAACCAATTTTGTCGAGACAAATCATTTAAATTGAATGAAGGAATTAGTAAGTCATTCAAATTAAATTGACGACTTAAATCAAAAAATTGCATGAGAAATCACAGTGGGAGTAGATGAAAGCAAAATGCTCAAAACAGAATGTTAAGACAGTTTTCTTTCAGAGTGAAATAGCATATGCAAATCAAGTGAGATGAAAATTCTATGAGGAAAAACTTTTAAAATATAGATGGATTCTGGAGTTAAAATACCTACAGTTTTAAAAATAGTTTATCTATTGGATGTCATTACATCATCCATTCAATAGGTAGATATGACACAGCGTACATTACGAATCGTTGAAATTTTGTCGTTTCAGGATCTACCTTATATTCTTGAACGGTTCCATCTTTTTTGTGATCTAACCAAATAATTTCGTTATTTTCATTCAACTTGAGTTGATAAGCCATATGTGGAAGATATTGATCTAAGGATTTGGAAATTTCATTTTGTAAAGCATCAGACTCAACCACTAAACCAACTTCGGTATTCAGGTGCGCAGAACGCGGATCAAAGTTAAATGAACCAATGAACACCATACCATCTATATCAAAGTATTTTGCATGTAAACGTGATGTGTTTTTTCCTTTAGCTGGAATGACATTTCCAGTGACAACTTCATACCAGGTTCTTCGGTCACGCTCAATATAAGGTTTAAATTCATACAGTCTTACGCCATTTTCTAATAGCGCTTTTCGATATTTTTGATAAAAAGCATGAACCAAAGGAACATCATTGGCTAAAAATGAATTGGTGAGCACCCGAACTTTAATATCCTGCTGAGCCAGTCCGACCAAATAATCTTCACCAGCTTTTGTTGGAACAAAATAGGCTGATACCAATTCCATATGGTTTTTGGGTCGCCCCATGATATTCATGATTTGATTAAATAAAAGTTCTTGATCGTCTATGGTGCCACGAACTTTGTCGGGCGAATCTGCAATAAAATGAGCCTTTGCCCATTTTACAGGGCGGTCTTTTAAATTTTGCTTAATCTTATCTTGAGCTTGAATCATACGAGACCCACTGCCCATGTTTTGAAAACTAGGGAGTTCTGTATATTTTTTTCTGATTATTTTAAGCGGATCATCTGAATTTATTTTAACTTTTGGCTGAACGAGATCTTTGATTGAATAACTGAGGTCATCATTCCAATATTTGAGAAAGGAATTATTTGCGTCATGAACGGTTTGCCCCCCAAAGAAAATATCCATGTCAGCAAATTGGAAATTGTTACTCGCATCAAAGTATTCACTACTGATATTACGCCCACCGGTCACGGCGACAGCTCCATCAGCAATAATTAATTTATTGTGCATGCGATGATTGATCTGATTAAACCTAAAAATATAATCAAAAATCCTAAAATTACGGTATTTATACGGGTTAAATAATTTTACTTGAAAGTTAGGATGTTGTGCGAGTTGGAGGAGTGTTTCATCCAGCTTTGTCCCATTTTGATCATCAATGAGCAGTCTAACTTTGACCCCTCGATCTGCTGCTTTTAATAATTCAGAAAGTAGATGATGACCAATCACATCATCTTGCCAAATGTAATATTGTAAATCTAAATTTTGCTTCGCTTCTTTGATGAGATATAGGCGGGTTGCCATACTCATAAAAGGATCTTGTAAGGGTAAATATGCACTAAGACCAGCATCAATGTTTTTTTGAGTTTCGTCGCTATTGCTAATCCAACTCCCAATACGGGTTTCAATAGGTTTTTCATCTATACTTTTATTCATGGGTAGCGAACATCCAGATAGATTGAGAAGAAAAGTCGTGATCAATAAAATAGAGAATCTTTTCTGAGATATCGTTATTTTCATAAAATTTTGATGCTTTGATCGGACATTTTATTGTCATCCTTGATATTGAATCTTCTTATAAAAAGCGGTTACTGTAAAGCATCTGTTTAAGAGCCTATTTTAAAGGAAGATCTTTATATGAAATCACGTGCAGCCGTCGCATTTGGTCCGGGACAACCCTTACAAATTGTTGAATTAGATGTAGCACCACCTAAGGCTGGTGAGGTTCTCGTTAAGATCACACATACAGGTGTTTGTCATACCGATGCCTTTACGCTTTCTGGCGATGATCCTGAAGGTGTTTTCCCTGCAGTATTGGGGCATGAAGGAGCAGGTATTGTTGTAGAAGTTGGTGAAGGTGTAACCAGTGTTGTACCAGGTGATCACGTTATTCCATTATATACGGCAGAATGTGGAGAGTGTTTATTCTGTAAATCTGGAAAAACTAACCTGTGTGTTTCTGTACGTGCAACACAAGGTAAAGGCGTAATGCCTGATGGCACAACACGTTTCTCTTATCATGGTGAACCTGTGTATCATTACATGGGGTGTTCAACGTTCAGCGAATATACAGTTGTTGCTGAAGTGTCATTGGCTAAAGTGAACCCAAATGCCAATCCAGAGCATGTTTGCCTATTGGGCTGTGGAGTGACTACAGGGCTTGGCGCAGTTAAAAATACAGCCAAAGTTCAAGAGGGCGATACGGTTGCTGTCTTTGGTCTGGGTGGAATTGGCTTAGCTGTCGTTCAAGGTGCAAAACGTGCCAAAGCGAGTCGTATTATCGCTGTAGACACTAATCCAGATAAATTCAAATTGGCTGAACAGTTTGGTGCAACAGAGTTTTTAAATCCAAAAGATTATGATCGTCCAATTCAAGAAGTGATTGTTGAAAAAACTGGATGGGGTGTAGATCATTCATTTGAATGTATTGGCAATACTAACGTTATGCGTTCTGCGCTTGAATGTGCACACCGTGGTTGGGGACAATCGATCATTATTGGTGTGGCGGGTGCTGGTCAGGAAATTTCAACACGTCCATTCCAATTGGTGACAGGTCGTAGCTGGAAAGGAACGGCTTTTGGTGGTGTGAAAGGCCGTTCAGAACTCCCTGGTATGGTTGAAGAGTCGATGAAAGGTGATATCCAACTTGAACCGTTTGTCACACATACGATGGGTTTAGATAAGATCAATGAAGCATTTGATTTGATGCATGAAGGTAAATCCATTCGTTCAGTGATTCATTTCCAAGAGTAATTGTTTTTGAGTAGGGATTTTTAATCCTAGCCAGTAAAAAGCCCAAATGAATTTGGGCTTTTTATATTGTTATTCTGAATGCTATTCAAGGCATAAGAATAAGTTTTATGCTGTCGCTTTTAAGACTTCAGCAAATGCTTTTGCAACGACATCAATGTTATTTAGGTTTAGACCTGCAGCACACATACGGCCACTACGCACTAAATAAATACCATATTTATCTTTTAAGATATCTACTTGTTCAGCCGTTAATCCGGTATAGGTAAACATCCCTTGTTGTTTGACTAAGTAGCTAAAATCACGGTCAGGAAGCTCAGCATTGAGTTTTTGTTGAAGCAATTGACGCATTTGAATAATACGCTCACGCATTTCTTTCAACTCAGCTTCCCACTCAGCGGTCAAAGCTGCATCGTTCAATACATTATTAACCAATAATGCACCAGTGGTTGCTGGACTAGAATAAATACGGCGCACAGTTGCTTTCAACTGACCTAATACTTTTTGAGCAGTTTCTTTATCATCACAAACGAAAGTTAATCCACCCACACGTTCGCCATATAAAGAGAAGATTTTAGAGAATGAATTACTCACAATAAAGTTCATGCCAGATTTATCAAGAGCACGGATCAGGTAAGCATCTTCTTCAAGACCTTGACCAAAGCCTTGATACGCAATATCCAAAAATGGAAGTAAATCTTGTTTTCTCAATACTTCAATCACTTGATCCCACTCAGCAGGCGTTAGGTCAGCACCTGTTGGGTTATGGCAGCAAGGGTGAAGCAGTACAACACTTTTCGCAGGCAACGTCGCCAAGGTCTCAAGCATTGCAGGAACATTGACACCATTGGTTTCAGCATCGTAATACGGGTAGAAATGAGAAGCGATGCCCGCACCATTAAATATAGCAATATGGTTATCCCAAGTCGGTTGACTAACCCAAATATCTGACTGAGGGAAGTATTTCTTAATAAAGTCACCACCGACTTTAAGCGCACCTGAACCACCCAAAGTTTGAATGGTAACAGCACGACCATCTTTACGTGCTTGGCTGTCTTTACCTAATACCAGTGCCTGAGTTGCATCGTTATAAGACTTTAAGCCATCCATAGGGAGATAAAGTTTTACTTTTTCATTGCTTGGTTCAATATTTTTGTAGGCTTTTTTTACAGCTTCTAATTGAGGAACAATGCTTTCTTCGTTGTAGTAAAGCCCAATACTTAAATTAACTTTTTCAGTGCGTTCATCCTTACCAAACTCTTCCATAAGAGATAAGATCGGGTCACCAGCATAAGGATCTACATGTTGAAACATGGACTTTTTCCTAAAATTAACAAAGAAATGAATATTTAGATAATATATATAATTTAAAGTTTCTCTCAACTATTAAAAACAAGACTATTTCTTATAAGTGTTGAAACTTTTCATTATAACGGCGAAAGACTGATTGACTTTTTACTATATTTTTAATTCAATTTTTTCGAGTTGACTCCTTCTATGAATGTTATATTTAAGAAAAGAGATATCTCAAATCATTTAATCACGCGTCCGAATCTAATCCCTATTTCGAAGGAAATACCATGCTACTCAATTATGAATATCAACAAGCTAAAAAAGAGACGAGTAAGGGAACTCTTGTTTTTATTCACGGACTGTTTGGTAGTCTGAGTAATTTAGGTATGTTGGTTCGTGCATTTGAAAATGAATACACTATTGTCCAATTGGATTTGAGAAATCACGGTGAGTCTGCACATGATCAACAAGTAACTTATGAGCTGATGGCACAAGATGTCATGCAAACCTTAAGACATTTAAATATTCAAAACTTTTCAGTCATTGGGCACTCTATGGGCGGGAAAGTAGCGATGAAATTGACTGAAATTGCAGGAGACCAATTAGAGCGCATTGTGGTTTTAGACATCGCTCCCT
This sequence comes from Acinetobacter sp. CY73, assembly GCF_059515865.1. Taxonomy (NCBI): domain Bacteria; kingdom Pseudomonadati; phylum Pseudomonadota; class Gammaproteobacteria; order Moraxellales; family Moraxellaceae; genus Acinetobacter; species Acinetobacter sp. CY73. The sequence goes on from NZ_JCAKMZ010000006.1 coordinate 116,954, forward strand.
TTGCATATCAACAGCGACATCATGATCAAATTTTTGAATCACTTAAGTCCGTTCAGCAATCTCACATTTCAACACGTAAAGAAGCGACTGAGATGATGCAAACCCATATTAAGGAACTAGGCGTGATTCAATTTTTATTGAAATCATTCCAACTAGGTGAATGGAAATTCAATGTAAGGGCGTTGCAAAATAATTATGAAAATATCATTTCGTGGCAAGAAATTGCCCCATGGTTAAAACCTACTTTATTTTTAAAAGGTGAAAATTCCGACTATATTTCTCAAGATGAACATTATGAATCTATTGAAAAACAGTTTCTATTTGCACAACTCAGTGTTATTCAACGTGCAGGTCATTGGTTACATGCTGAACAAACAATAGAAGTTACTGATCAGATTAAAAAATTTTTCCAATAATTAAAATTAAAAAATATTTATTTATAAAAGAGGGTGATATTTAAACCATGTTTTATTTTTAATCAGATTTCAGAATATTTATATTTTAC